>DATAOI010000101.1 GCA_036265815.1 Gemmatimonadales bacterium | reverse complement strand
TTGTTCGGTGTCGCGAATCCGCAGCCCAGGTCCCATTGCCCGGCGTCACCTGCAGGTCGCCCATCTGGCCGGCACACTTCGGTACGGGAGCACCCGGCTGTTCCGGCAGTCCAAGGCAGAGGAGTGGCCGGCGCTCTTCCTTGAGGTGGCGGGCGCGCTCGCGGAGATGGTCCAGGAGCGCGGGCGACTTTCGGCCTGAACTTTGTCCGGGCCAGCCCGTCGATCGCATCCCAGACCGCCTCCCCTGGTATTGACGACCGTTGTACCGCGCCTTATCTAAGCATACCACCCATCGACAATAACAGACCCGGCCAACGCTAGGTCGCAAGGCAGTCCTCCTCGGAGGCCGGCTACCCGTGCGTCCTCTCCGCCCCTTCTCGTCTGGAGGTTCAGTCATGCTCACGCACATCGCTCGCTGCGCTATTCACCTCGCAGGATCGATCTCGCTTCTCACCACGGCCGGTTCCCTTGCCGCTCAGCAGGACTCACCGCCAGCGTACCTCCGGATCGCCCGCGAGGAGGTCAAACCGGGTCGAGCAGGACCACACGTGGCGCTTGAGTCAGCCTGGGCCCACGCCTGGGAGAAGGCCAAGATTCCGGGCTATAACATGGCCCTGACTACCATGTACGGCCCATCCGAGGCTTGGTGGGTCGAAGGTCACAGCTCGGTGGCCGAGATCGAGGAGGCCGACAAGGCCGTTCAGGCGGCACCCGGTCTCAATGATGAAATCGATCGCTTTGCCCAGGCGGACGCGGCCAATATTTCACGTGCAACCTTCCTCCTCGCCCGCTACGTTCCCGATCTCAGCAACGGTCCCGACATCGATGTGTCCCAGATGCGAGTCTGGGAGGTACTGGTGTTTCAAGTCCGTCCTGGGCACGAGGATAATTTTTCGGAGGCAGCCAAGCTGTACAAGACGACGCTGGGCCAGGCGAAGATCCAGGCCCCCTGGGCGACCTACGGAGTGATGGCTGGCATGCCCGGGCCGACCTATCTCGTCTTTATCCCACATCGCACGCTGGCCGAGATCGACCCGGCCACCGGCACTGGGGCTGCCATCGAGAAGGCCTTCAATGAGGAAGCGGGAAAGAAATTGAGCAGCCTGGCCGAAGGGTACTCCTCGGTGGAGGACCTCATTTTCAGCGTGAATCCCCAGATGAGTTATCTGTCCGCGGAGTTCGTGGCACGGGATCCTAAGTTCTGGGCGCGGAAGCCCGCGGCACCGAGGGCTCGGTCACAAGCGTCGAAGCCAGCACAGTAGAGGAAATGTGAGCGCCAATCGCCCACTCACCGGCGATTGGCGCCTTGAGCTGTACTAGCCGCGCACGCGCGTAGAGTTGGAGCGCATCGATCGCCTCCCAGAGTCCCGCCAGGAGCGCGGCCAGCACCCCCATGAGCCCGGCATCGAAGGCGAGCAGCTCCAGCCGCTGCCGGAGCGGCCAGCTGCGGTAGTCTTCCCCCTCACCCCCCTCAGTCTGTAGCATTGTCTCCATGCCGGACGATTACACGCTTCCCTCAACCAACCCTCAACGCTGGGCCCGTGTGCCGAGGAGATCGAGAAGTACCTTTTTCGGGTGCGCGATCAGCTCTACGGCAAGGCCCTCGACGCATCGAGGAGCGCCGGGACCCGCCAGAACCGCAGGAACCCGCAGGAACTACAGGAAATGAGTGCGCCTGACCCCGCGATTCTTGTAGCTATCGTCGCCCTGGTCTCGACCATCACCGGGGCGACAATCGGCGCGGCTACCATTTATCTGATAGCGCGGTCAGACAGAGTAAGGGAGGACCGCCTTCATGCCATTAAGGTCAAGAGGGCAGCGCGCCTAATCGACGCCGAACTGATACGGGCGGAGGCTGCGGCCGAAATAGCGATCGAGAAAAGGCATTGGTGGAGTACTGAGGTACCGGACCTCTCAACGGAGGTATGGCGAAAGTACAGTGGCACCATTGCGGCGGATGTGTCGGATCTAGCATGGGGGGCCCTTATCGTAGCGATGGAGTCGGTAGACCACATCATATCCGCCAGGGCCACTGCCATTGAGGCTGGTCTCTTGGCGGTCCATATTAGCGATGAGATCGCTGCCACGCTCGCTCGGATGCGAGGCGACCTTACGCGGGGACGTGATGCCCTGGCGCCGTATTCGTACGGTGCGCCCGCTGCCCCGGGAAGAGCCTTCGGGTGGATCGCCATCGTCGGCGTGGCTGTGATTGACCTGCTTTTGTACCTCAGGGTCTGGGGCTAGGCTCCTCGGCCCTAATCCAGGGAAAAAAGACGCCTTCCACGGTGACCGCCCCTGTGAGTGATGATCGAGATAGCGAAGCACCGTCAAACAGCCCTCAACGCTGGGCCCGTGTGCCGTCCCGGGCTCGCCTGGAAGCGACCGGGGCCGCCGACCGCGTGGGTGCCCGTGCTGGAGCGCCACCCTGAGCCGCTGGGCTTGGCCGGTCATGGGGATACACTGCCGGGCCACGTATGGCTGGACGCGCCAGGGAAGGTCCTGCACGTGAGCGCGAGCCAGCTCGAGTTCAGGGAGGAACCGCCGTGACTCCAGTAACGATTACCTGTCCTGTGTTCACTCACGGCCGCCCGCCTGCTGACCTTCCGGGGGGAAGCGAGTTGTAGAATGAATGATTCGCCACCGCGGGGTGTGCGCCGACGCCGCTGGCGAGTGAGTCCCTGGCTAGGAGGTTGGTATGCGAGACATTGTAGTGCTGATGCTGCTTGCGGTGGCCTGTCGGCGTGCCGGCCCGCAGCTGCAGCCCTCGACCGCTTCAGGGCAGGAGCAGTCCTCGGCGCCCGAACGGGTTGTCCAGATGCAGGCCGATGCCTACAACCGCCATGATCTCGAAGGCTTCGTGGCGCTGCACGCTCCGGATGTACGCTTCTATCTCTACCCCGACTCGTTGGTATTTGAAGGCAGGGATTCTGTACGAGCACGCTTCCGTCGGCTTTTTGCCAAGGCGCCGTCCGTTCATGCCACCACTGATGCTCGCATTGTGCAGGGGGACTTCGTCGTGTGGCAGGAAACGGCCACTGGGCTGCCTGGAGGCAAGACGGGCACGCAGATCTTTGTGTGGGAGGTCCATAATGGCCTAATCACGAAAGTCATGGGCATTCGATAGGTTATCTGGTAATTGCGCACCTTGACGGCCGCCGAGCTCGCCCTGCTCAAGTCCCTCGCCCAGGTGGAGGTTGTGACGTTCATGCCGGAGGGAGCCGGTCGGGCGGCGGTGGCACGGTACGAGGCGACCTTAGCCAGTCTCAAGGACATGCAGAAGGCCGGCTGGGTCGAGCTCCAGATCGCGGACGAGAAGACCCGGCAACGGGGACAGACTCGGCAGGGTGCTTCGGCACGGTGCACCGAGGCAGGACGGGAGGCGCTGCGACTGTTGGGTGAGCAGGTCTCGTGAACCACACCCCTACCAGTTCATCACCTTAAGGTTGCTCAAAGCCCGCTCTGCCGCTGCGCACCTCGTCGCCCGCCACCACGGCCTTGTGAAGATCCCATGCGGCTCTGGCGATCACTCCAAATTCCTTGTCCGTTGGCGGTTGAGCCGACTCCCCGGTGCGGCCCGCATAGATAATGGCCGCCATGATGGCAACAATGTCGCTTCGGTCGCCTGCCATTTGGCTCCTCCAGTTACGGGAAAGACACGTGGGAACCTCGGGTAGAAACTTAGACCTGGCTGGTCCGGGAGTGGCAGGGTGGAAGGGAGGTCTACACCGATAGATCTTGGTTCCTATCGGGGGATGACACACTGAGGTAGCTTCGTCCTATGTCAAACGATCTCCAGAAGCAGCTCAGTTACAGCGAGGTGCGGGCGGCCTTGAGCCGTCGCGCAGCCTTTGAGAGCCATCAAGAAGGGACTGGGAAGGTCCCCTCCTACATTCTTCATGTGAGGCCCCGCTATAAGGGCTACGAACCGTTTACTCTGGCCGGCCCTGATCCCGCGGCACTGCTTCGCGAAGCACTCACCCGTCTAGTGCCTGCGTGAGCACCTCCACCCTGAAACTGCGCCCTTCTGAGGACCCCCGACCTGCTTTCCACCTAACTCGCGTTGGCACCCCCCCGGCACCTCCCTTGGCACCCCGAACCTGCTAATTTGCTGGCGCAGCGTGGCGCCCCCCTGGGGTACAGCACACTGGAGCCGATCCGAGGCGACCGATGCCCATCATGTTCCTCCATGACGAGGACCTTGGCCTCGTGCGCACGACCTACATCGGCATGATCGGCCTCGCCGATGTGGCCCACTACCTTTACCTGCTCTCCCAGCGCGATTGGCTTCGGATCCCACGGCTGATCGATGGGCGCCAGAGCGCCCTGACGATGTCGCCGCAGGACGTGCGGATCCTGGCCGATCTCACGGCCAAGCTCCGCGACCGGCACGGTTGTGCCCCGGTGGCTTTCGTGCCCGGCAACGACGTCAACGCCTGTGTCGCCTCGCTGTATCAGGATTACGGCGCCGGCGGGAATCCTCAGTTCGCGACGTTCGCCGATCTCCACGCAGCGGAGCGATGGCTGGTAGGTGTGACCACGGCCGCGGTGGGCGCCGCCCGGACCCGGCGACGGGTCAATCGCCCGCGTGTGCTCGTGGTTGATGATACCGAGGCGGTTCGGAGCGTCATCGTCCGCACCCTCGAGGTGGACGACTATGAGGTCCGCTCCACGGGCGCGGCGATGGAGGCTATTGATCTCGTCTGGCAGGCGGAGGGGACGTTCGACCTGGCGGTGATCGACCTGCAACTGGTCGGCTCTGACGGTGACACCTTGGCGACCGCGCTGCGGCGGCTCCAGCCGGACCTCCCGGTGCTCTTCATCAGCGGCGAGGACGCGCCGGACCGGGCCGAGGAGGGTCCGCTCCTGGCGAAACCGTTCGGACCGGAGGCCCTTGCCCGGTGCGTAGGTGAGCTTCTCGAGACGGGGTGCTGCGACGGTTGCGCCCCGGTGGTTGAGCTGGGCCGGGTGGCCAAACAGGGCTGAGGAGTTCAGGAGTCGGACTCTTGGCAACACAGGTGGCAACATCAAACCCAAGCCTCGCGCTCCCAAGGGATGCGGGGCTTTGTTCATGTAGGTTGTTAGGGTTTCGGCCGTTGCTTGGCAACAAGCGACGTAGCTAACGCGCCGAACCGGTGCGCGCTCGTTCCGATGAGGCGGCCCGAGGGGCCCTCACGGCGGGTGCGAAGGTGTACCTTGAGGATCGACTCCGACGTCGAGCATCTTGGCACCGATGTCTCCCGCAGGCGGTGATCACACGTGAAATCGTCGTTCGTCTCCGCTCTCCTTCCGCTCTGTGTCCTGCTCATCCACCCCTGCGTCGCCCAGGCGCAGCAGGGCGACTACGCCGCCGGCGTGATGACTGGCCTCAGCAACCACGGCCACAACCCGGGCGATCCATACGTGACCGCGGGAGACCGAGCCTATCTCATCGGAACCCAGGACGGAAACTTCCCCGACTTGGGTGGCCATGTGCCGGGTGAGATGGCGGGGTTGTGGGCTCACCCGATCAAGCTGATCGATGGCTTTCGCGCGACGATCACCGATAGCGCGTCGGGCCAGGCCACGGTGCTCTTCAAGAGCGCCGAGTTCCTCAACTATCCCTACGGCAACCGGCTCAGATACGGCGCGGTGCTGGACGATCTGCAGGTCGATCGATTCCAGTTCAGCCCGGACGGTTACCCCGGGGTCATCGTTCAGTACACCCTGAGGAACAGCGGTGGCCGGGGGAGGCGCCTGAGGCTCGAGCTTTCGGTCAAGACCGATCTCCTCCCCGTGTGGTTCTCCGATCAGCTCGGCATCAAGGACGCGCGCGACACTGTGGCATGGCAGACCAGGACCGGCCGCTATCTGGCGCGGGACACGCGCCACCCCTGGTTCGTGCTCTGGGGGGCGGCCACGCCGGCGCAAGTTCAACCGGTGTCGCACCCAGAGCCGCTGGCCAGTGCCGGGAACGGAGTCACCGCCGCGTCCCGGCACATGATATCCCTGGAAGCTCACGACAGCTCGACCCTGACCTTCGTCTTTGCCGGCTCCAACACCACCCGCAGCGCTGCCGAGTCCACGTTCAGTCAGCTCGCTCGCCACCACCGCGAGCTCCTGCAAATGAAGAAGGCGCGCTACGCCGCCCTCATCGATAGAGCCAGCATCAGCATCCCCGATCCGCAACTGCAGCAGGTCTACGATTGGGTCAAGATCGATGCCGAGTGGCTGGCTCGGGACGTCCCGGGACTCGGGCGGGGACTGAGCGGCGGGGTCATGGAGTATCCCTGGTGGTTTGGGACCGAGACCTACTCGCTCCAGGCGCTCCTGGCCTCGGGAGACGCCGCCCTCGCGATGCAGACCCTGCGGCTCCTCCGGAAGGTGTCGGCCAAAGCCAACGGCAACGGCCGCATCGTCCACGAGGTGACGACCAACGGGGGCGTCTCCAATCCGGGAAACACTCAGGAGACCGCCCGATTCATCATCACGGTGAGGGATGTCGTCCGGTGGACCGGCGACCTGGCCTTTGCCCGCGAGATGTACCCCGCGATGAAGCAAGGCCTACACTGGCTCCTCACCGACCAGGACCGGAACAGAGACCTGTTTCCGGAGGGCTACGGAATCACCGAGATCCTGGGCCTCAACGCGGAAGTCATCGATGTCGCGGCGGCGACGCAGCAAGCGCTGGTCGCCACCGCCGAGATTGGAGATCTCCTGGGCGACCGAGCTGCGTCACGCTACCGACCCGTGGCGGAGGAGTTGAAGCGGCGGATCAACCAGCGCTTCTGGCTGGATGAGGACAGCTCCTATGCCGATGTCTACGGCACCAGAGCGCAGGCAGTCAGCGCCGCCGAAGGCGCGGCCAAGCAGATCGGACTCCCGGGCCCCGACAAGCTTACCGGTCGGGACCGGGAGCTGATCCGTTACTACCAGCAGCTAGGGGACAGGTTCGCCGCGATGCCGGATACGACGAGAGCCTGGATGACCAACCAGAACCTGGTGGTGATCACGCCGATGGAGATGGGTATCGCGCCGCGCAGCCTCGCTATCCGGGGACTCGACCAGCTCCGCCGTCACGGGGTCGGCAAATACGGCCCATACCTCTCGGCGGTCGATCGGCAGGCGATGATGACGATCGCCACCGGGGTGGCGGCTGTCGCCGAAGGCAAGTACGGGAGGACCGACGAGGCGCTGTGGTACATGCGGAGGATCGTGGAGACCTTCAACCGAAAGCTGCCCGGCTCGATCTCCGAGATGATGCCTGACTACGGCTGCTTTGTGATCGCCTGGACCATGTACGGTATCGTGCTGCCCCTGGTCCAGCATGTCTTCGGCATCGAGCCCGATGCGGTGCATCGGAAGGTGGTGTTCGAGCCGCACCTTCCGAAGGGATGGGAGGACATGAGCATCCACGATCTCCGGGTGGGAGGGAACCGGATTTCATTTTCCCGCGCACGGTCGGCGAAAGGCGTCGAGTACACCGTCGATGCCACCGAGAACGGCTGGACGTTTGTGCTGAAGGACAGTGCAGTGACCGGGGGCAAGTACTATCTGAACGGCGCCTCCATCACGGCAGATTCATCCGGCATTCGGATGAGTGGAAGGAAGAACCAAGTCCTCATAGTGCCATGAGGAATCCAGGCTCGAGTCCTCACCAGCGGAAGCGAGGGCAGCGGGGCATCCATCCCGGATGCCCCGCTGTCACGGGCGTCACTTGCTCGCGTATTCGTCCCGGCGATGGAGCCAGAGGCCGGTCTCGTTGCGCCCTCGCGGCGCCCGGTCGAGCCACTGATACATCCCCCAGAGACCGTCCACCCCGCGCGCGTAGGTCGAGTAGGTATGGTAGACCACGCCGGCCTCGAGTACGAACGCGCTCATGCCCGGTGCCTCCCGCGTGTACGTCGCCCAGTCGGTGCCGGTTTCCGCCGCGAGTTTGGCGAGCGGTCCCTCCTGGCCGATCGGGAGTGGCGGCCAGTCCGCCGACCCGAAGTTGTATTCGGCCGCGCCTGACCGCAGTTCCTGCTCCGTGTACCCCGCACCGAAGTCGGAGGTGAAATCGCTTCCGACTGACGACGCCCACGGGAAGCTCCACCCCATGCGCCGCTTGTACGCCTGCAGCTTGGCGAGCGGCGCCCGTGACACCGCACCGAGCATCACGTCGTGGTTGGCCAGGTGCACGGCGAACCCGTTGAAGCCGTCCGCGATCGCCGAGCAGTGCGGACACCCCGCCGCGTAGTCGGATCCGAACATGAAGTGGTAGACCAGGAGCTGCGAGCGCCCCCGGAAGAGGTCTGGTAGCGAGGCGGTCCCCTCGTCGGTGTCGAAGCGGTACTGCTTGTCGATCCGGACCCACGGCAGCTCCTGCCGCCGCTCCGCCAGCTCGTCGCTCCGCCGGGTCAGCTCCTTCTCCGCTTTGAGCAGCTCGAGCCTGGCGGCGAGCCACTGCTGTCGGGTTCCGGTCGTGTGTGCTGTCATCGCTGTGCTCTCCTCGGTTCAATGTGCGGCAGGTCAGACGGAGGCCAGGTAGGCCGGCAGTCGCTTCTGCAGCTGCCCCCGCCAGCCAGCGCTGTCGCCGAGGAACGCGGGCGCGCGCCGCGCGGCGGGAAGTGCGTCGAAGCCGGATTCCACCACGCGGAGCAGCGTGCCGCCCTCGGGCGCGTCCTCCAGCGTGAACGTGACCAGTGTCCGCGGCTCCGCGGAGTAATCGACGGTCGGGTCGATGGCGTGCGGGTGCCAGCGCCAGGCGAAGCGCCGCTCGGACACCATCTCCTCGATCGTCACGTCGAACCTGATGTGCTCGAAGCCCGGGATCGTGAAGTGTCCCACCACGTGGGCACCGCGAGCGATGGTGACCCCGGCGAGGTTCACGCCGAACCAGACGCCCAGCTCGTCGGCACTCGTCAGTGCCCGCCAGACGCGGGCGCGGGGGGCGTGCAGCAGCACCTGCTCCTCGATCCGATCGCCGCTGCTCGTGGGGGTGGTCGTCTTGGTCACGTCGTACTCTCCGGTGAAGGGGTCAGCCATCGCTGGCGAGGTGGCGTTGGAGCGCGGCAAGCTTCCCGCGCCAGAATCTGCGGTAGGGCGCGAGCCACGCGTCGACGTCGGCGAGCGGCTCGGGCCGCAGGGCGTAGATGCGGCGCTGGGCATCGACCCGTGCCTCGACCAGGCCGGCGTCGCGCAGCACACGCAGGTGCTTGGACACGGCGGGCTGGCTCATGTCGAGCGCGTCCACCAGCTCGCCCACGGTGTGCTCCTGCTCGCGCAGCAGGTCGAGCATCCGGCGGCGATGCGGCTCGGCGAGGATCTCGAACAGGGCGGTGGCCATGAATGCAATATGCCTATAGGGTTATATTGCTGTCAAGGCATACAAATACCACACCGTGTGAGACGTCGTCCACCTGGACGCCTCGCGTGGCGGCTTCGGCTCTCCGGGCGTCTTTCGTTTCGCGACGTGATGGTGCGATACTACTCGCCACCAATCAGGAGACCACAACCTATGGCCCGGCTGTTGGTGCTGTTCGTGACGGCGTTCGTGGACATGGTGGGGCTCACCATGATCCTCCCCCTGCTGCCGTTCTACGCCACCGAGCTGGGGGCCAGCGCGACGGTCGTGGGGCTGCTGGTCTCGGCCTTCTCGGTCGCCCAGCTGGTGGTGGCGCCGGTGTGGGGCCGCTTCTCCGACCGCTACGGGCGCCGTCCCGCCATTCTCGCCGGGCTGCTCCTCACCAGCTGCGCGTACGTCATCTTTGCGTTCGCCGGGTCGGTGCCTCTCCTGCTCCTTTGCCGTCTGGTGCAGGGCTTGGGCGGCGGCACCATCGGAGTGGTGCAGGCGTACGTGGCCGATGCCTCGTCCGCGGAGGAGCGCACCAAGAGCCTGGGATGGCTTTCCGCCGTGACCAGCCTCGGTGCCGTGGCCGGGCCGGCGTTCGGCTCGGCGATGATCACGCTGGGGGGGAGGGCGGCGCCCGGCCTGGGTGCCGCGGCGCTGGCGCTCCTGGTCGCGGCGTTCGCCGCTCGCTACCTGGTCGAGTCGCGCCAGCTCCCGTCGGGATCCCACGCCGCCACGTCGAGTACTCGCCCGCGGCAGGCAATCGGCCGGGTCCTCTCCCATTGGCACGAGCCGGCGTCGCGGCTCATCTGGGTTTACACCATCGGGATCGGAGCCTTCTACGGTACCATCCAGGTCGTGCCGCTCCTGCTCATGAGCCGGCTGGGGATCACCGAGCGGAACATCGGCTACTTCATCATGTACCTGGGCGGCATGGGTGTGGTGGTGCGATCGCTGCTGCTGGGCCGGGCGGTGGACTTTCTGGGGGAGGCGCGGCTCTCCCGACTGGGGCTGGTCCTGCTGGCGGCTGGCCTCGGTTGCACCGGCCTCGCCTCACACGGCGCCCTCCTCTTCCTCGGCTTCACCCTGATGCCGCTCGGCACCGCCTTTCTCTTCCCCTGTGTCACCGGCCTCCTGTCCCGCGCGGTGCCGGCCAATGAGCGCGGCCTCTACATGGGGGTCCAGCACACCTTCGGTGGCGTATCGCGGGTCCTGTTCCCGATCGCCGCCGGGCTCCTGATCGACCGCTTCGGAGTGGGGGTGCCGTTCTGGCTCGCGGGACTCCTGGTGCTCGCCACGCTGCCGTTCGCCTGGGCGCTGGCCGATTCGCTGTCGCCCGAATCGCCGGCGACGGTGGCGGTGCGAAGTGTCGCGTCGACCGATGTGACCGGGGAGTTTCCGGTGCAGAAGGTGGCGGAGTAGCCGAACACCACGCGGGAGGTTCGGGCGATGGGGAGAGTATCGCCCTGATGGCCGCCCAGCCAGCCGGCGGAGGAGGTATCGAAGCCGTCACGGCCACGGCGGGCGGGACCGTATCCACCTAGATTCACCTGGTGTGGATCGGTTTCCGTGTGGTATGATTTCGGACGGAGGAATATGATGCCCACCGCAAGCGCACACGACCTGCGAAGCTACGTCACCGTCGGTCAGGAGAACTCCACCCCCATAGACCTGTATTACGAGGACCATGGCGCGGGGAAGTCGGTCGTCCTGATTCCGGGCTTTGCCCAGAACGGCGCCTCATGGGAGAAGCAGACCCGGGCCCTCCTGGCCGCCGGCCACCGCGTGATCACCTACGACCGGCGTGGCTTTGGCCGGTCCAGCCAGCCGGCCACGGGCTACGACTACGACACCTTCGCCGAGGACCTGCACAAGCTGATCACCGAGCTCGATTTGCGCGATGCCGCGCTGGTCGGCTTCTCGATGGGCGGCGGCGAGGTGGCTCGCTACCTGGGCAGCTACGGCTCGGAGCGGGTGCGGAAGGCGGTGTTCATCTCGCCCATCGTTCCGCTGGTGCTCAAGACCCCGGATAACCCGGCTGGCGTCGAGTCCAAGGTCTTCGAAGGGATCGCGGCCGCGGTGGAGGCCGATCGCCCGGCGTTTCTTTCCGGCTTCTTCAAGGATTTCTACAACCTCGACGTGTTGGGCGGGAAGCTGATCAGCGACCAGGCGGTCCAGCAGAGCTGGACCGTGGCGGTCGCGGCGTCCGCCATCGCCACCCACGACTGCGTCGCCACCTGGATGACCGACTTCCGCAAGGACGTGCCGCGCGTGGACGTGCCGGTGCTGGTCATCCAGGGAGACGCCGATCGGATCGTGCCGTTCGCCGCCACCGGCCTCGCGCTGTCCAAGGCCATCAAGGGAGCCCGTCTGGTGACCATCGAGGGTGGTCCGCACGGCATTCTCTGGACGCACGGAGACCAAGTGGCCGCCGAGCTGGTCAGATTCCTTGAGTAACAGTGCCTGGAGCCGCCGCTCGACCTGGCTCATGCTATGACATTCCCGGCCCATGCTGGGCTGGGACCATTCGACAAGGAGAATGTTCCAATGGCCCGCACCATCACACCCCGGCGGGAGCCGGCGGCCGAGTCGCGCAACGCCTCGGAAACCCGCTTCGCCAGCACCAAGCTCTATCGCACCAAGAACGATCTGCCGGAGGCGAGCCGGCGGGAGGCGGTAGGTCTGCTCAATCAGCGGCTCGCCGATGCCATCGACCTTCAGACGCAGTGCAAGCAGGCTCATTGGAACGTGAAGGGGCCCAGCTTCATCGCGCTGCACAAGCTGTTCGACGAGGTGAACGAGGCGGTCGAGGAGTATGTGGATCTGCTCGCCGAGCGGGTGGTGCAGCTCGGAGGAATCGCCGAGGGCACGGTGGGGGTCGTCGCAGAGCGGTCCACGCTGCCGGATTATCCGCTGACGCTCTCCACTGGCGCGGAGCACGTCGCCGCACTGTCGGGGGCGCTGGCGGGATTCGGCCGCACGGCGCGCGTGGGGATCGAGGAGATGAACGAGCTGGAGGACGCGGACAGCGCTGACATCCTGACCGAGATCTCCCGCGGCGTGGATCAGTGGCTCTGGTTCGTGGAGGCGCACCAGCAGGCTCAGAGCTGACAAGCTGCTGTTGGGTAAGAACTTGTAGTGCGTTATCTCATGTGATGTCTCAGCCAGGCATGGCCGCCTTCGGAATCCGGAGCGGCCATGCCGACGCCCCACCGCACATCACTCGATCCCTCTAGAGAGTTGATTCTGCGAACTGAGCCTCGAGCATGACCCGGATCACAGCGGGGTCAGGAGCCTCGCTGTACGCTACGCGCGAGACACTGGAGAACGAGTGGAGAGGAGAATCGTCGACTCATCCACTCGGCAGTTCCGATGGGGAGATCCACGAAGGGAGGCAGAATCCAAGATGGGCATCTATTCTCGCTCCACCCCGTATCTGGCGCTGCTCGGCATGCTCGCGCTGGGTGCGCCCACGGCGCTCAGGGCGCAACAGCCTACCAATGCGCCGCCCAAAGACACCAGCGCCATGGCCCAGCCCGACACCGGCGCATATCAGGGATATCAGCGGAACGATTCCACCGCCGATACCACGGGTAAGGCAGGGCAGGGCGGCTATAAGTACAACGGCCCGCCGAGTGACACCGCGCTCAAGGCCAAACCGGGCGTTCAGACCGGACCCACCGCCGACTCATCCAGGCGCGCTAGCGGGGCCGCAGGCGTGACGGCCTCGGCGGACACCGTGGTGTGCAAGGACGGCTCGAACGCCGCCAAGAAGGGTAACGGCTGTGCCAGTCATGGCGGCATCGACTGGGCGGCAACCAAGTCAGCTATGAAGGCGCGCGGTCACGTGCAGATGGGGGACACCACCGGCGCCGCGGCCGACACCAGTAAGATGAAGGATAGCAGCAGCTCGAAACCGTAGCTCGGGGTCAGAGATCGAATCGAGACACGGCTCCTCGTCAGCGGACGAGCTGCCGTGTCTTCGCATCGCGGGACGCCGCGAGTCTCGGCGCGAGCTCCTCCAGTCCTGATTGGAAAGCCGTGAGCAGCTCGGCACCATCCGAGGTGACGGCGACCATATCGCAGTGGCGCACCCCGCCCCAGCCTTCCAGATACACCGCGGGCTCCAGGTTGAAGACCATGCCCTTCTCGAGGACATCCTCCGACGCCGGATGAATCCGCGGCGTCGCCTGATGGTCGATCGCCGCGAATCCGACGCCGTGTCCCGTCCCATGGGGGAAGGAATGACCCAGCCCGTGCTGGGCGAGCACGTCGCGCGCCGCGCGGTCGACCTCGCGTGCCGGCACGCCGGGCGCGATCGCTGCAAGCGCTGCCCGGCGGGCCGCGAGCACCGCATCGAACAGCTCCCGGGCGCGGTCGTCCATCAGACCGGGATAGTAGGTGCGGGTGATGTCGGTCCAGAGGCCGTCCACGAACGAATTGCAATGCACCATCACCGTCTCGCCATTCCCGATGCGCCGGTTGCGGCTCCGGGCGTACGAGCGGTAGGCGAGCGCCGCATCCGGCCCTGCCATGCACCAGGTGAAGCCACCGGCCCGGACTGGCGCGTCGTGCTCCTGATCGGCATACGCTTCGAGCGGCAGCCGAAACGCCGCGGCCACCTCCCGCTCGCGAGCGCCCGTGCCGATGGTGGCGGCGCCGGACCGGAACGCGGCGCCCGCCACCCGGCAGGCCCGCCGGAGCCGAGCCAGCTCACGGCGGGTGAGCACCGCGCGGCAACTCCGCAGCACCTCATCGGCGTCGACCAGCACCGCCGCGGGGGACAGCGCTACCAGCAGCGCCGGGATGGCGGCGGCGTAGCGGTTGGTGCCGGCATACGAGCTGGGCTCGAGCATCGGTCCGTGCTCGTAGCCGATCCGTCCGCGCCCCACGCCGAGTCGGCGCAGGACGCGCGCGAGCGGGTGGCGGAGCACCTCCGACAGAGGCGCCAACATCTCGAGAGAGCCGGGTGCGAACGTCTCCCGGACTTCCGCCCATGACGCTCCGGTGAGATCCAGCTCGTCCTCCGGCAGCGCGAGGCCGACCGCGCCCTCCCGCGTGAACACGGCGATGCTGGTACCCACCACCGGCCAGTAGCCTGTCAGGAGCAGGACGTTGGACGGCATTGCGCACACCAGCGCGTCGAGCTGCCATTTTCCGAGCGCCTGCTTTATTCGGGCGATCCGTTCGGCGTCAGACATGCTCGCTTCGGCCACTTCGGTCGGGACCATGCAGCTTCCTTTCGTGTTTGCTGGAGAGCCACCACACCGGCAGCTCGACCGGCGCGATGCCCTCGTACCCGGCGCTCGAGCAGGAAGTCGCTGACCGTATCTGCCATGGCTCACCTCCTCAGGTGACGCGTCGCACCTGCCGCGAGGGCCGCAATTCCGGCGAGCGCGAGGCCGCGCCGGTGCTCGGAGAGCCAGACGTGCCAGCTCCGGCCGCGCGCGATCGCGTCGAACCGGCCGTGCGCGCCGAAGTCGCCCTCTACCGGCTGCCACAGGTTGTCGGGCCGATCGGGAGTCTCCGGTTCGTCGGTCTGCTGGCTCCAATAGCCGACCCGCGCGAGATAGTGGTCCAGCAGCCTCGGTATGATCCGGTTGCCCACGATCGCCTTGGCCGAGGAGAATCCCAGGTACATCTCCGATCGCTTGTGCTCCGAGGCCCACACCACGGCACTGGCGATCACTTCCGGCTGGAACACCGGCGGGACCGGCTTCGCCTTCAGGGGAAGCCGGCTCTTCACCCAGTCGAACTGGGGCGTGTTCACCGCCGGCAGCTGGAGCATCGTCACCCGCACCTTGCTCCGGTCGTGGTACAGCTCCGACCGGAGCGACTCGGTGAAGCCCTGGATCGCGTGCTTCGCGGCACAGTACGCGGACTGGAGGGGAATCGAGCGGTAGGCGAGGGCCGAGCCGATCTGAAGGATCACGCCGTGGTCCCGTGGCAGCATCCGGTCCAGCGCCGCGAGCGTGCCGTAGACCGTTCCCAGGTAGGTCACCTCGGTCACGCGCCGATATTCCTCGGGGCGCATCTGCTTGACCGGGGAAAAGACCGAGACCATCGCGTTGTTGACCCACACGTCGATCGGGCCGAACCGCTCCTCCGTTGCTGCCGCCGCCTTGGCGACGGCATTCGCGTCCGCCACATCCGCCGGCAGCACCAGCGCCTCGCCGCCGAGCTCCTCGATCTCGGCGCGCGCCTGCTCCAGCCGGCGAGTCCCTCTGGCGAGCAGGCCGACCCGGTCGCCGCGCCGACCGAAGGCGAGGGCGATTGCCCGACCCACGCCGGCCGACGCCCCGGTTACCACCACGGTTTTTCGCTCGCGCCGCAGCATGCTCAGGCACTCCTCTCCATCGCCACGTCGGTGGACGACTCGACGCGAACGTCCAGGTTGCCCTCGATCCTGAGCACCCGGACCTTCGCCGGGCCCTCACCGCCGGCCTTGGCGGACTCGAAGCGAAGGTCGGCCGTCGCGCTCCCCACCCGGAGACCGGTCAGCTCCAGCATGTCGACGAACCCGGGCATCCAGGGATCCACGATGCGCAGCCGGCTCTCGAACGCCTCTGGGTGGAGGCCGAGGAGCTGGGCAAGCAGGAAGGGCAGGGACCCTGCCGCCCAGGCCTGCGGGTGGCAGGCCACGGGGTAGGGGATCGGCGCGCCGTAGCGCCCGCGGGAGAAACCGGTAAAGAGCTCGGGCAGACGATGGTGCTTGAAATCCATCGCCGCGGCGGCGATGCCATCGAGGATTCGGCGGGCCTGCGGCGCGTATCCGTAGCGCTTGAGGCCGGCGGCCACCAAGGCACTGTCGTGCGGCCAGACCGTCCCGAGGTGGTACCCGATGGGCGTATAAGCCGGTGAGCTCGCCGACAAGGTGCGCACGCCCCATCCGCTGAACATGTCCGGAGCCATCAGTCGCTGAGCCACCCGCCCGGCTTTGTCCGAGTCAGCGATGCCACACCAGAGGGCGTGCCCCGGATTGGAGGAGACCACCCGCAGAGGTTGCTTGCGAGCTTCCAGCGCCAGGGCGTAGTAGCCGAGCGACTCGACCCAGAAATCACGATTGAACCGGGACCGCAGAGTGTCGGCCTCGCGCCGCAACTGCTCGGCGCGATCCCCATTACCCCGCCTGGCGTAGAGCTCGGCGATCCCGACTTTGGCCGCGTAGATGTAGGCCTGCACTTCCACCAGCGCGATGGGCGGCTCCGCGATGGCGCCCCGCTGGTCCACGATCGCGTCACCCGAATCCTTCCAGCCTTGATTGATGAGCCCGTGCTCGGAGTTGCTCCGGTATTCCACGTAACCGTCCCCGTCGTGGTCGCCGTACTGGTCGATCCACTCGAGCGCCCTCCGCACATGGTCCTCCAGCTCCAGGAACAGCTCCAGGTCTCCGGTCCACCGGCAATACTCGGCCAGCAGTATGAGGAACAGCGGTGTGGCGTCGACCGTGCCGTAATAGGGGCTGTGGGGGATCTCGCCGGAGCGGGCCATTTCACCGACCCGAAGCTCGTGGAGGATCTTGCCGGGCGCCTCGTCCCGCCAGTCATCGACCCGGGTGCCCTGCAGTGTCGCCAGCAGGCGGAGCGTCTCCGCTGCCGTCCGGCTGTTGTAGGGAAGGAGCTGCAGTGAGGCGATCAGGCTGTCCCGTCCGAAGAGCGTGGCGAACCAGGGAATGCCCGCGGCGATGAAGTCATGGTCCCGAATCGTGCTTCTCAGCAGTTGCAGATCCGCAAAGGAGCGAGTCAGCGTCTGGTTGAGGGCGAGGCTATCGCTGTCGACTCGAGCTATGCCGCCGGGCCAGGCATCCGATGGGCGTGTGGGGGACCCCGGCCGCGGGCCGGCCAGGTCGTGTGGTTGGGGGGCCATGCGATCCGTCGCTTCGTCGGGGCCTTCTTGGACCTCGAGCCGGAGCTTGAGTCGCTCCTCGGCCCGCGGCTCCAGCCGGATCGAAGCGGCGGCCCCGTTAGGGCCGTCCGGAACGAGTGTGCTTGGCAGAAACACGCTGAGGCTGCGGAACAGTCCATCCCGGCCGTGATAGCGGAACCGCAGCACTCCATCCGCCCACTCTGGCGCATCCTCCTGTCCGAGGCGCTCCCCCAGGAGGCCGCGGACCTGGAACACATCCTCGAATCCCGCTTCGAAGCGGAGCCCGACGTCGAGCTCTACGGGTACCCGGCCCCAGTTGCGAATGGTGATCGTGTCACTCAGGACCAGCGCCTGGCCATCGAGCACTCTGGCCCATTCGATGCCGAGGGTTTCCCGCGGAATGACGGGTCCGGGCCGCGCTCCAAGCTCCGGATTGGTAAGCTGCAGCGAGCTCCGATAGCCGACGGAGGAGACGGATCCGAGCGCCACGGGCGACTGGCCGTTGACTTGGAGCTCGTACGTCCGGAGCACTCGGGTGTCGTGGTAATAGAGTCCGAGCCCATGGTCTCCGGCGCCCGGCACACTCCCGTCCCTCTCGGTGACGAGAAAGAGATCGCTGTCCTTGAGGACGATCGCGTGGGCGATCGTTCGGGTGAGCGATGGCGTTCCGTGGGTGAGTACCCGCTGCTTGCGCGTCTCTCGAGTCTCGCGCCCAGCCCGAAGTCGGGCGTCATGCCTCGAGGCCGGATCCATGCGACTACACATACGTCCTCCGTGCGTGCGGCCACCGTGATCCTCCTCACGGCCCTACCGCCGCGGCGCGGACATGTGTGTATAGTTGTAGACGTCCACCAGAGATCGGCACCCTGGGACACCGAGTTCTCCGGCCCGGTGCCTTGTTTTACTCAGGATGGCCAGTATGCATATTGCGATGCTCTCTACTCCCTTCGTGCCCGTGCCGCCGCGGGACTACGGGGGGACCGAGCTGGTGGTGTACGAGCTGGTGGAGGGTCTGCTAGATCGCGGCCACGAGGTCACCCTGTTCGGCACCGGTGACTCGCACACTCGGGCCCGGCTGCGATCGCTCTACCCCCACGGCCAGTGGCCCCCGGAGCCGCTCACCGACCTCAACCACGTGTCCTGGGCGATGCAGCAGATCGCGGACGGTGAGTACGATGTGGTTCATGCCCACTCGGCCGCCGCGCTTGCGCTGGCCCGGCTGACCACGCACCTCCCGCTGGTGTACACGCTGCACCACGCGCAAGACGCTACGCTCTCCGCCTACTACCGACATTTTCCCGAGGTGCGTTTTGTCGCCATCTCCGCCGACCAGCGGCGCCGGGAGCCGGGGGTCGCGGAGAGCGTCGTGATTCACCACGGACTGGATCCCCTCCGCTACCACTGGACCGCCGATCCCGAGCCCTACGTCTGCTTCGTGGGTCGCTTCGCGCGAGAGAAGGGGCTTCACACCGCCATCGATGCCGCAGAGCTCGCCGGGGTGGCGATCCGGGTCGCCGGAGACGTCCACCCACCCAACCAGGAGTATTTCCATAGTGAGGTGGTACCGCGGCTTCGGAAGCCGCACGTGGCCACCCTCGGCTGTATCGGCACCGCGCAGAAAGTGCCGCTGCTGCGGAATGCCCGGGCCCTCCTCGCGCCGATCGATTGGAACGAGCCGTTCGGGCTGATTCTGATCGAGGCGATGCTATCGGGCTGCCCGGTCGTGAGCTTTTCCCGGGGCAGCGTTCCTGAGCTGGTCGAGCCGGGCATCACCGGGTTCATCGCCGGGTCGACCGAGGAAATGGCCGAGCTGATCCGGCCCGGCGGCGCGGTGGACCAGCTGGACCGCCGGCGGGTGCGGGCACGGGCCCTGCGCCGCTTCAGCCGGGAGCGCATGCTCCTGGAGTACGAGGTGCTGTACCGGTCGCTCGTGGCGAAGCCGGGGCGGACCGACCGCCTGCCGATCACGGCGGCATGAGCCGGGTTGGCGCGCCGATCACCCCCAATCCCGGGAATCGGGCGGTCGACCGCCTCCGCACGGTTTCGATGCAAGAGGCCGTTGGCTATCCGGCCATCGAGTGCGCCCATGAGGTCCTCGACGAGCACGCGCTCATCCTCAAGCACGACCGGTTGTTCCTGCTGGTGAATTCGCACGGGGACATTGCGCCCGCCGGCGTCTGCTCGCTGGGCCTCTTTCACGACGACACCCGCATCCTCAGCCACTACCACCTCGCCGTGTGCGGCGGTCCCCCGGTCCTGCTCTCGGCCGAGGCCCCGTCCGCCTATGGGGCGCAGATCGACCTCGCGGTCAAGGACATTCCATTCGGGGGCAATCCCTGGGATCCCAAGAACGTGATTCACATCCGGCGCGAGCTGGTGCTCGCCGACCGCCTGGCGGAGCGGCTGACCCTGACCAGCTACCTCGGCTCCCCGCTGGACTATTGGATGGAAGTCACCTTCGGATGCGACTTCGCCGACATCTTCGAGGTGCGGGGCTGGAAGCGGGCCGGCCGGGGGGAGTATTTCGCGCCCCAGTATCGGGGTAACGAAGTCATCTTCTCCTATCGCGGCCGCGACGGCCGGGTGGTGCAGAGCGTAGTTCGGTTCCGCGACCCGCCCGACCGCTTGGCGGGGACCACCGCCCGGTGGGACCTGCAGCTCCGGGGCGAGCGCCAGGTCGAGCTGGAGTGGGAGGTCCACGCGGAGGACGCCGACCGGCGGCTCGCCTTCCCGGTGCGCGGCGTCGACCAATGCCGCGCCGGGTTGATTCAGTCCTACGATGCCTGGACCGGAGAATGCAGCCGGTGGGCTACCGACGTGGACGATTTCGACCATCTGCTCCGCCGCGCCACCGCCGATCTTCGGGCCCTCTATGTCGAGGTGGACGGAGATGCCGTGATCTCCGCGGGCATTCCCTGGTACTCGACCATCTTCGGCCGCGACTCGGTCATCACCTCGCTTCAGGCTTTGCCGCTGCATCCGGGAATCGCGGTCGACACGCTCCGCTATCTGGCCGGCCGCCAGGGGCAGCGGGTGGATGTGTACACCGAGGAGCAGCCCGGGAAAATCCTGCACGAGCTCCGGCGGGGTGAGATGGCCCGGAGCGGCGAGATCCCCCACGTGCCCTACTACGGGAGCATCGACGCGACGCCCCTCTGGCTCATCCTGCTGCACGAGACCTGGCGCTGGACCGGCGACGCCGAGCTGGTGCGTGCCCTGTTGCCCCACGCGGACGCGGCGCTGGGGTGGATCGACCGCTACGGGGATGTCGACGGGGATGGGTTCGTGGAGTACGCCCGCACTTCGGAGAAGGGGCTGGTGAATCAGGGCTGGAAGGACTCTGGAGATGGGGTGCCGTTTCCCGACGGGCGGCTCCCCGAGGCCCCCATCGCGCTGGTCGAGGTCCAGGGCTATGTCCACGACGCGAAGATCCGGATGGCGGAGCTGTACCAGAGTATGGGTCAGCCCGAGCGGGCGGCCGTGCTGCGGCGGGAGGCGGGCGAGCTCCGGGAGCGGATCCGCAGCGCATTCTGGCTGGAGGAGCTCGGCACCTTCGCTCTCGCGCTCGACGGACGGAAGCGTCCTATCCCGACCGCCACGACCAACGCCGGTCATCTGCTGTGGAGCCGGGTGCCCTCGAGCGAGGAGGCGGCGCGGCTCGCCGCGCGATTCATGGCACCCGATTTCTTCTCCGGCTGGGGCATCCGAACGCTGAGTGCGCTGCATCCCGTGTTCAACCCGCTGAGCTACCACAACGGCTCCGTGTGGCCCCACGACAACGCCATCCTGGTGCTGGGGATGGCGCTGCACGGACATGCCCGGTCGGCGCTCCCGGTGGTGAGCGCGCTGTATCAGGCGGGCGTGCATACCGATTTCCAGCGCTTGCCCGAGCTGTACTGCGGAACGCCCCGGCGGATCGGCGCGGGGCCGGTGGGCTATCCGGTGAGTTGCTCTCCCCAGGCCTGGGCCTCCGGCTCACTCTTCATGCTGCTGCAGGCGCTGCTGGGGATCTACGCGGAGGCCCCGGCCAGGATCCTTCACATCAGGGACCCGGTGCTGCCCGATTTTCTGAATGAGGCGACGGTCACGGGTCTGGCGGTGGGAGGCTCTCGTGTGGCGCTGCAGTTCCGCCGGCACGGGAGCCGCACCCTGGCGAACCTGCTCGGCGTGGAGGGCGATCCGCTGCAGGTGCGAATCGAGCTGAGCTGAGCGCGCCTGGCGGCTAGAGACGCGAGTGGCCCGTTCTGGCCTCGGGGAAGAATCGTTGCCGCAGGAGGAGCAGGAGGTCCGGATCGAGACCGGGCGGGTCGAACGCGACCGCGATTTCGCGGCCGGCGTGCCGCACCACCTGGCCGCGCACCTCGATCGTGGTCTCTGCATCCACCCGGAGCGAACCCTCGATCCGACTGCCGGTCGCAGGCGCAGGCTCGCCGGGATTCAGGGTGTAGCGCAGTCCCGTGGCGCTCACATCACGGAGGGGGGTGCCCGGCCCGGGCACCCCGGCGGCGGGCGCGGGAATCGGCAGGCGGGGGGCGGACCGGCGCTCGCGGTGACGCTGGAGCAGGGTGGTCCGCTCCGCCATGATCGCCGCCGCGGAGGGCCACTCGTCGCCGTCGGGAAAGATCGCCAGGCCGGCGCGATCGACTCGGCCGATCCGGCCGGCAATCGCGATCCGTTCGCCGGTCCGAAGCTGGAGGGTACCGGTGACCAGTTGATCCCACTCCCAGACTCGTCCCGCAGGCGCGGGCTCGACCCGAAGCCCGCCGAATCCGAGGTCTCGGACCGCACAGCGGTAGCCCTCGAGCTCGAGCAGGGCGGGCGCCGTCCGCCGGTACTCCACGCGTGGCACCGCCCGGCGGTCGAGCCGGGCGGCAGTCCATCGCTCATTCACGCTCACGCCGTTGCCTCTCCTGTAATCACGAGTGCCAGGAAGATGATCAGGGACTCGCCGGCCGTCGAGTCCCGGGAGGCGGCGGTTTAGCTCCGCGGGTGCAGCAGAGCGTGGATCTCCCAGGCGGCGATCACCAGATCACTGATCCGGGCGAGCCGGGCGCCATTCTCCTCGCGGACCCGAGCGCCGGCGGCGCTCACCTGCCGGGCAAAGGCCCGCATCTGCACCGCGCGCTCGCGCATGACCCGGGTTTCGGCGAGTATGGCCGACACGGTCTGCCGGAGCGCGTCGACGTCGAAAGGCTTAGCGAGTGCCTGGGTACCAAGCCGCTCGGACAGCCTCCGCTGGTCCAATCCGGCGTACGCCGAAATGGCGAGCACCGGAAGGTCCGGCCGATACTCGCTCAGAGTATCGATCACGTCCCAGCCGTCGAGATTGGGCATCACCAGGTCGGTGAGGACGATGTCCACCACGGGAGTGCCGGCTTGCAGCAGTCGGAGCCCTTCCTCGCCGCCGCCCGCTTCGATGACCCGGCAGATATCGGGCTCGAGGATCCGGTGCACCAAATGTCGTATCTCCGGCTCGTCGTCGATGACGAGAGCCGTCGGGAGGCCGTTCCCGGAGTCGAAAGCGCGATCCACGAGAAGCTACTGACCTGAGGGGGATGCTCCATGGTAGGGCATGGAAGGAGAACGCGCCAGAGCGCGCCTTGGCGGTCGGCCCGGCCCGGACTAGACTAAAGTCTCCATGACAGCTCACCTCGCGTGTGCGCTCGGGCCATTCCTGCTCGTTGCTCTGGCCGGCTGCGCGGCCAACGCTCCGCCTCCCGCTCCGCGGCAGGCCGCTTTCGACGCGACCGAGTACGCTCCGTATGCCAGACGGGGTACCGGGGAGATCGCCGGCCAGGTCCTGTTCCAGATCGAGAGCGACCAGGTCAGGCCGGGTCGCGGCAAGATTGTGATCCTCGCTCCGGTGACCTCGTATTCCACGGAATGGTGGGTCGAGGAGGTCGTCGGCGGCCGGTCGCTCGAGCCGGTGGACCCGCGAGCGGCCCCTTTTCACCTGATGACCACCGCGGATCGGCAGGGGCGTTTTCGGTTCGAGAACCTCCCGGCCGGAGACTATTATCTGGCCTCCTGGTCCGGCCACTCGAGTGCCGACCAGAGAGTCGGTGAGCGCATCCGGCTGGCTGAGGGGGAACAGCGCCAGGTACTACTTGATGACCTTCGGTCGACGCCGGTCAGACGCCGCCTCGACATCGATGTCGCCGAGGAGCCGGCGGAACCCTCGCCCCCCTCACGCGGCTCGGGGTCCGATTCAGTCTCTGGCAGGCCGCCCGTTCGGGCTCGGGTGGAGGACCGGATGCCCACCGACGTCCGGGTGCAGCAGGCGGTGCATGATCTCAAGCGCCTGCACATCGCCACGCAGGTGCGGGAGGTGGCCCCCGGTCTGCTGGTGGCGCGCATCGGGCCGGAAGCGCTTTCGCCCGGCACAGCGCTGGCATACGAGCTGGAGCGGCTGTACGTGGCGTACAGCAAGGCGGTGGGCTTGTGGGACCGGACCGTCATCGAGCTCTGGGATCGTCGGCGCAAGGTCGGGGAGTACACCAGTGGCGGGCTGCTTCTCGGCAGAGAGTAGAGGAGCGCGGAGGAGACACGTGAGGACTGACGTCAGGCAGGCCCTGCTCAAACCCGAGTTCGCTCACTTGTACCCGGGGATTCCCGCGAACGAGTGGCACCCCGCGGCCGTGATGACCGATCTCATCGTCGGGTTGAAGCCGCGCGGGCTCGTGGGGCCGGCAACGCGTGATCGGGTGCTTGACCGGCCCCATTTCGAGTTTCGCGGCGTGCCATCGGCCGCGGCGCACGAGGCCCGGCGCGCATTCCGGCTGGAAGAGCGGCGCCGCCGCCTGGCGGAGTGACATGCGAGCCCTCCTGGCAATGGTTGTGACGCTGGGCGCCGTCGTCCTGGTGTTGCATCTGCTCCACAACCCCACGATGGAGAACTTTCTCACTGGGCTGTGGCAGCAGATCCACCTCACTCGCCAGTAGGTCCCTCGCGCCTCCGTCTCTGGACCGCGTTCCGACTCGTGACCCCCCGGAACCCTTCAGCGAACTCCACCGCGCGGGAGTTCAACCGCCGGCTCCGGATCAGGATGCGACCCTTGCGCTCCGGCGGGCGGGCGCGCTAGAACCAGACATGGTCGAAGCCGAGATGAGAGACCACTGCAGTATGCTGCGGTCCGCGATCGGCCGGTGCAGCACCCCTGGTCAGCCGGCCTGGATTTCAGTACCGTTCTTGCGACTCATCTGCCCATCATGAATCAGACGGTTACCACGCGTGAGGCACGCCTTCGGGCGGAGTACCGGGCCCTCTATCCGCAGCTCGAGCCCGACGTGTGGACCTCGGCCGCCACGATGACGGAGCGGGTGCTGGCGGTCCCTGGCGCTGGCGCTGTGAGGGGTACTGGCCGGCCGCTGAACCCGCACCATTTCGAGTTCCGAGGCTCATCGCCGCGGGAGCCGGGCGGCCCGGCCGGCTTGAGCAGGTCGACGGATGCCGCCGCGGGCAAGCACACCGCCGACGAGGAGCGCGCCGAGCGGGAACACCGGCTGGCCGCGCGGGAACGGGAAGCGGAGCAGGGGATTCAACGCGCCGAGGAGCTGCAGGCTCGGGTCGACCAGGTCACGGAGGACATCGAGCGTCTTCGCCGGGAAGTAGACCGGTCGGATGCGGATGGCGGATTCGGGTCGACGGATCGGGAGTCAAAGGATTAACCAGGAGGGAGTCATGGGTCTCACACGCGAAGCGAAGCTGAAAGCGAAGTTCGGGCACATGTACCCTGAGATCCGATCCGGTTGGTGGGAGCCGGCATCGACGGTCGCACGCCGAGTGGCGGACCGGTTGCTCGCCAGGCACGGCTACGCCGGATTGCTCAAGCGCCGGGTTCTGCTCGACGACCATTTCGAGTTCCGTGGAGGTCCTCCGGAAGACCTCCGTCCCGGCGGGCGGGTAAGCCGGTTCTGCGACGGCGTGCGCTGAGCCGCGCCACCGCCACCGGCCGCGGGTTGCCGGGGGCCGGGCAAATTGTGACGCCCGGCTGCGGACGCCGCTGCCGGTCCGCTACGCAACCGCACGCCTCAGTGTGAATTAGTAGGGTTTAGCCGCGGTATGCCCCTTGCCACGTAATCCGGCATGCGCGGCCATTCCGGACTACTGGTCCTCCCCGCCATCACCTTTGCGGTCGGCCTCAAGCTGGCCTTGGCCGGCAACGGCGGGCTGGTCTCCCGCCCGATCGTGCATCCCGTTCCGACGGCCGACACCGCAGTCATTGCGCGGGCAGAGGTGCTGCCCCGATTCGATCTGCCCGACGCGGCGGTGGCGATCTACGACAGTGCTCGGCCGAGGATTCTCTTCAACCCGACTCTCCTGGCCCAGGTCGGTCCCGCGCTCTCGGCGTTTCTCCTGGCCCACGAACAGGGCCACCTGGCCTTTCATCATGCGCGGATGCGCGGGTTCGGCCTGAACGCCTCACCGACGCCAGCCTCCACCCTTCGCTCCTATGAGTTCGCCGCGGACTGCTATGCGGTCCGGACGCTGCACCACAGCCGGCCCGACGCGGTGGTGGCCGCGATCCGCTTCTTTCAGCATCGCTCGACCCTCGCCACGGACGCCGAGCACCCGCCGATGGCACAGCGGGCGGACAGCCTGCTGAGCTGCCTGGGCACCACGACGTACTGAGTCGCAGGCCAACGGCAATCGGGGCGACCGCACGGCCGTTCTGGTCAACTGATTTAAGTGCCTACTAGATAGTCAGATATAGCGCAGCACATCAAGTAAGTTGGCGAGTTGGCGCCTTCCGTGGCCGAAACGGCCGACGGAGACGGAACCATCCTGCCCCGCCACACCCGCTCTCCGACGCCTTACCTTCCAGCATGGATCTCCCCACCCAGTTTCGGCAACATCTCCGCACGCTGGATCTCCCGGAGGGTGGAGCCCTCGTGGCCGTCTCGGGCGGACCCGACTCCGTCGTGCTGCTCGATCTCCTGCAGCGCACCGCGGATCTACACGGGTTGACGCTGGTGGTGGCGCATTTCGATCACGGGATCAGCCCCGCGAGCGGCGAGGTGGCGGCGTCGGTGGAAGCGTTCGCAGCGTCCCGAGGCCTCGCCTTCGAGTGCGCCCGCGGCAACCTCGGGCAGCGTGCCGGAGAGACCGTGGCCCGGGCGGCGCGCTATGCCTGGCTCGAGTCCGTGCGCAGCCGCCGTGGGGCTGCGGTCGTGTTCACGGCGCATCACGCGGATGATCAGATCGAGACCATCTTGATGCGTCTGCTGGGCGGTTCGGGTCCGGCGGGACTCGCGGGAATGGCGTCGGTGAGCGGCACTCTGGTTCGTCCACTGCTCCCCTTCCGGCGCGAGGCGCTGGTGCGGCATGCGCGGGACGCCGGCCTCCCGGTGTGGCTCGACCCTGCCAACCGCGATCCGCGCCATCTGCGCTCATGGGTCCGGTGCGAGCTCCTGCCGGAGCTGCGCACCCGCCTGCCGGAAGTCGATGCGGCGCTCGCGCGGGTGGGCTCCCACGCCTCGCGCGATCGCGCGGCGTGGGATGCCGTGCTCGAGCTGCTCCCCGGCCTCGAGCCGCGCTCGGAGGACGGTGGAATTTCCGTTGCTGGTGGATCGCTGGCCGGATATGATTCAGCCTTGGCCGAGACAGTGCTGATGGCGGCGGCTCGCCGGGTGGGCTGCCGGCTGGGGCCGGTGCGGGCGCGACGGTTGATGGAGCTGATTCGGCGTGGGGGGAGCGGCGCGCTGGTGCCGTTGGGCGGCGGGTGGAGGGCCGAGCTCGCGTTCGGCCGCTTGCGTCTCCTCCGCACCGGTGGGGACATCGTCCCGCCCGAGCCGTGGATGCTCGAGGGTGAGAGCGGTGAAGGGTCGTGGGGCGGCTGGCATATCCGTTGGGCCAGGGAGACCGCGCCGGAGCTCCAGCCCCGGGCCAGCCTCAGTGCATGGTTCGCACCCGAGGCGCTCGCCATCCGTCGCTGGCTGCCAGGGGAGAAGGTCCGTCCGCTGGCGGGCGTGGGGCGCCGGCTGATCGTCCGCTGCTTTCAGGACGCCCGCGTCCCCCGGACGAAGCGCGGCGAGTGGCCGGTCCTCGCGCGCCAGGACGATGTAGTCTGGATTCCAGGCGTCTGCCGCTCCGACGCCCTCCTCCCGGCCCGCGGAACGGAGGCCATTCGCGTCGATGCCGAGTACGCCTGAAGTCCTCCGCCGCACCGGCGGCCGGCCGGTCAAATCGATCGTGTTCGACGAAGCAACGATTGCCAACCGGGTCGAGGAGCTCGGTGCCGAGATCACCGAAGCCTACCCGGACGGCGATCTTCTGGTGCTTGGACTGCTCAAGGGAAGCTTCATCTTCCTCAGCGATCTGGTGCGGAAGATCGAGCGTCCCATCCAGATCGACTTCCTGGTGGCGAGCTCGTACGGCGCGGGAAAGGCCTCCAGCGGGACGATCCGCCTTCTGTATGATCCGGAGACCCGCCTGGAGGGAAAACATATCCTGCTGGTCGAGGATATAATTGATACGGGGAAAACGCTCGCGCGCCTGATGGCGCTGCTGGGCCCCCGCAAACCCAGGAGCCTGGCCATCTGCGCGCTCCTGGACAAGGAGCTGGCCACCGAGGTGCGCTCGGAGCTCCGCTTCGTCGGATTCCGGGCGCCGCCGGCATTTCTGGTCGGGTACGGTCTCGACCATGCCGAAGACTTTCGTCACCTTCCGTTCATCGCGGACTTGGAATAAATGGCAGACCGACTCCCGACTCGACCCCCGCGCACCAACTGGGGCAACCTGAGCAAGAACCTGGCCCTCTGGCTGCTGGTGGGGCTGCTCGCGCTGGCGCTGTTCCAGATGATGAGTCGTCAGCGCAGCCCCACGCAGGAGTTCTCCTACACCGAGTTCAGCCGGCAGCTGGATCAGGGCAACGTGGCGCGCGTGGAGGTGTACGACGGGAAGCGCCTGGAGGGAGACTTCCGCAATCCGGTGAGCCAGGACGGCCGTTCGGCCAAGAGCTTCCAGGTGCTGCTGCCGGTGGCCAACAGCGAGGCATTCATCAAGCGGCTGGAGGACGCCGGGGTCCCCATTCTGGCCAAGGAGCCGAAGGGTGGCATCACCGCCATCATCATCGCGGCGCTGCCCTGGATCGTGATTCTCGGACTCTGGTTCTTCCTGCTGCGCCAGCTCCAGGCCGGCGGCAGCCGGGCCTTCGCGTTCGGAAAATCCAAGGCCAAGCTGCTGGCGGGCGATACGCCGAAGATCACCTTTGCCGACGTGGCCGGCGCGGACGAGGCCAAGGTCGAGCTGCAGGAGATCATCGAGTTCCTCAAGGATCCTCAGAAGTTCACCCGGCTGGGCGGCCGCCTGCCCAAGGGCGCGTTGCTGGTGGGCCCGCCGGGTACCGGGAAGACGCTGCTCGCCAAGGCCGTGGCCGGCGAGGCGGGCCGGCCGTTCTTCTCGATGTCGGGCTCCGACTTCGTCGAGATGTTCGTCGGTGTCGGCGCCAGCCGGGTGCGCGACCTGTTCGAGCAGGGCAAGACCCACGCGCCCTGCATCATCTTCATCGATGAGATCGATGCCGTCGGCCGTCACCGCGGTGCGGGCCTCGGCGGCGGGCACGACGAGCGGGAGCAGACCCTCAATCAGCTGCTGGTCGAGATGGACGGCTTCGAGTCGAACGACGGCGTCATCCTGGTGGCCGCCACCAACCGGCCCGACGTGCTCGACCCGGCGCTGCTCCGGCCGGGCCGCTTCGATCGGCAGATCGTGGTGGACGCCCCGGACGTGCGGGGCCGGGAGGGCATCCTGCGGGTGCATACCCGCAAGATCCCGCTCGCGTCCGACGTGCGGCTCGACACCATCGCCCGGGGGACGCCGGGCATGGCCGGCGCCGATCTGGCCAATCTGGTGAACGAGGCCGCCGTGCTCGCGGCCCGACGCAACAAGACTCTGGTGGACATGCACGACTTCGAGGACGCCAAGGACAAGGTCATGCTGGGCGTCGAGCGCCGGAGCCTGGTGCTGACCGAGGACGAGCGGAAGCTCACGGCGTATCACGAGGCGGGACACGCCATCGTGGCGCTCAAGATTCCGGGCAGCGACCCGGTGCACAAGGTCACCATCGTGCCCCGCGGCCGGGCGCTAGGCCTCACCGCCTCGCTGCCCGAGGTGGACCGGCACAACTACAGCAAAGACTGGCTCATCGGCAGCCTGGCGATGTTCTTCGGCGGCCGGGTGGCCGAAGAGATCATCTTCGGGGCCGACAAAGTCACCACCGGCGCGGGCAACGACATCGAGCGCGCCACCGGCCTCGCCCGCCGGATGGTAACGCAGTTCGGCATGAGCGAGCTGATCGGCCCGCTCGCGGTGGGCGACAAGGAGCAGGAGATCTTCCTCGGCCGGGAGTTCGCCCAGCGGCGGGAGATTTCCGAGCGCACCGCCCAGATGGTGGACGATGAGGTGAAGCGGCTGATCGATGAGGCGTACGCCCGCGCCACCACCATCCTGTCGGAGAACCGCGACCTGCTCGACCGGATCGCCGCCACGCTGCTCGAGCGGGAGACCATCGACCGGGAAGATCTGGACCGGCTGCTGAAGAATCTGCCGCTCTCGCCGAGGAGCACCTTGCCGCCCAGCGACACGCCGGCAGCGACGCCAACCCCAGCCAAGCCGAGCGCCGCGCCGACCCGCGCGCCGATTCTCGGAGCGCCGCCGGCCGAACCCGCCGGCGCGTGAATGTCACGCCGCTGGCGCTCCACTCGCCGCGGGGGGTGCGCGACACACTGCGCGCCCACGGCTGGGAGGAGGGACTGGCGGCGGCCGCCTCCGGCGGCGTCCACCCCCTCGCCTTTCATCTGACCGGACTGGACCAGGGAGCTCTCGAGGCCCTGGTCCGCGTCGCAGGTACCCTTGGCCTCGAAGTCCTGACCGGTGACGACTGGGCCGTGCTGGCGGGGAGCCGCTCCCGCCTGAGCGCGTTCGCCCGGCCTTGGCTGGTGCCCGAGGCACTCTCACAGCTCGCCATGGAGATCG
>DATAOI010000100.1 GCA_036265815.1 Gemmatimonadales bacterium | reverse complement strand
GATGCTGGAGTCTGCTGGGTTTTATGCTAGACTTTGTCGTAGTTTACTCACTCAAATGTTAGAGTTTGCCGCGATCATTTGACTACCTTCCGCATGGGTCGGCAACAATTCAGCCGTTCGTAAGAGCAGCGCTCCTCGGGTTCGTAGTTGGCTGCCACTCGAGAGCGGCCACGCTTCCGAATACGGCCCGCGCCATTGACGCGGACAGCCTACCATACCGGGTCGTGCACGGCTGGCCCCATGTGCCACCCGGGGAGATGCTGGGCCAAGTCTCTGGCGTGGGGATCGACGCACGGGGCGACGTGCTCGTCTTCCGCCGGGCGAGCCGTAACTTGCTCTCCGACGCGCTGAGCACCGAACCGATCGCTGAGCCAACGGTGCTCCGCTTTAGCGCCCAAACAGGTGAGCTGACCGCCGCGTGGGGTGCGCGTCAGTTCGCTATGCCACACGGTCTGAGTGTGGATCATCAGGGGAACGTCTGGCTAACTGATATAGCTCTCCATCAGGTATTCAAGCTCGATCCCGAAGGCCACCCACTCCTTACGCTTGGGCAGCGGGGGGTCCCAGGCGCCGATCGGGCGCATTTCAATCGACCCACCGACGTGGCGCAAGGCGTTAATGGCTCGGTGTATATCAGCGATGGCTACCGCAACACCAGGGTTATCGAGTTCGACTCCAATGGCCAGTTCGTCCGGGAGTGGGGGGAGCCTGGGGGTGCCCGCGGCCAATTCAACTTGCCTCATGGGATTGCCGTGGACACGGGAGGCCGAGTGTACGTGGCCGATCGAGGCAACGCCCGGATCCAGACCTTCGATTCCACCGGGCGCTTTCTTGCTGCGTGGCACGGGGACTCGCTGGGACGACCATGGGCGGTTCGCGTTGGCCCGGACGGCTTCATCTACGTCGTAGATGGAGGTGACCTGCCCGAGCATGGACCGGATCGCGCACGAGTACTCAAGCTGAGCTTGACTGGGGAAATCGTGGCTGTGTTCGGCACCTTCGGGAATTACGACGGTCAGTTCGTCTGGCCACACTGCATTGCTGTGGCTTCGGACGGGAGCGTTTATGTAGGCGACGTGGGCACCGGTCGGCGGATTCAAAAGTTCGTGCACTGACGATGTCATTTGCCGGCACCGCCTAATCCGCATGTAGCCGCCCGGCCTGGCAGGGTCCGCAATAGGGAAAGCGCCGCGACCGGGAAATCCGATGCGGCGCTTTCAGTTGCCCCTCCTGGGCTCGAACCAGGACTCTCCTGATCCAGAGGGGCCGCCGAAACCGCCCAAACTCCAGCAACTTGCCAACTTTGCGCGAGCTCGTGTCACCCGATGCTGGAGTTTGCTGGCTTTCATGCCGTACTTTGCCGTACTTTACTCACACAAATGTCAGAGTTTGCCGAGTCGATCAGGCCCCGGGCACGCCTCGCTATGGACACGGCCACAATCCTTCATGCGGACCTCGACGCGTTTTACGCCTCGGTCGAACAGATGCTCGATCCGTCCCTTAAGGGGAGGCCGATCGCGGTAGGAGGCGGTGTCGTGCTCGCGGCGTCTTATGAAGCGAAAGCCTTCGGCGTCCACGGCGGAATGCCGGGTCGGCGGGCGCGAGAGCTTTGCCCCGACCTGGTCTTCGTCGGCGGGCACTTCAAGGCCTACCAGCGGCTCGGCGACGCCACGATCGAGATACTGGGCGACTTCACGCCTCTGGTCGAGCGGATCTCCATCGACGAAGCTTTCGCCGACGTCGCCGGCTGCACGCATCTCTTCGGCACGCCGGCCGAGATCGCCGCAGCTATCCGTCGACGGGTGCGTGACGAACTGGCCCTTCCCATCTCCGTCGGGGTCGCCCGCACCAAGCACCTCGCCAAGATCGCGTCGCAGGTCGCCAAGCCCGATGGGCTGGTTGTCGTCGACCCGGAGACCGAGCTCGCCTTCCTTCATGATTTGCCGGTAGAGATGATGTGGGGCGTTGGCCCGGCGACCAGGGCGCGACTCGCCGAAAGTGGTATCGCGACCATCGGCGACTTGGCGAAGAGTTCCCCAGGCGCTCTTGCCCGGCTGCTCGGCCGTGCCGCGGGCGAGAAGCTGGCTGCCCTCGCCTGGAACCGCGATCCTCGCGCCATCCGGATTCAAGTCCGCGCCCACTCCGCTGGAGCGCAATCGGCGCTTGGCCGAAGGCCCGTCGAGGACCTGGTCATCCGCCGGGCGCTCCGCCACCTTGCCGACCGGGTCGGCTCGCGGCTGCGGGCGAGGGGTAAAGCCGGCCGGACGGTGACTGTGCGGGTGCGCTTCAGTGACCTCCGCTCGGTTACCCACGCCGTGACGCTGCCGCAACCCGTGGCCGCGACTGCAATCCTTGCCGACATCGCCGAGGACCTGGTGCGAGCTGTCCTCAGGAGCCATCCCGAGGAACGTGCGATTTCTCTGCTTGCCATCTCGGTATCGCATATCGAGGAGCAGCCGGTGGTGCAGCTCGATCTACCGCTCGGCCTCCCCGACGAGGCGCGGCGCCCGGGGGCCAGAGGAGGGATGTCGCGCCTCCTCGTCGACCGTGCTATCGACGCGATCCGCGACCGTTTCGGCTGGGAGTCCGTGGGCTACGCTTCGGTCGTCCTCGACGCCCGCCGCTCCGTTCCCGACGCCTTCCGTGAACTGGCGGAGCGGGAGTTGTAGGAACACGCCGGCGTCTGGAACTGAGAGCTGCGCGCCAAGATCACGAAGAAAGGTGTCGGCTTGAGCACCCACACAACCTAAGTTGGAATAACGAAATGAACGTGCTCGATCTAGATCGCCAGTTGAATGAGATGATCATCCAAGGGAAATCCGTCGAGGCGTTCCAGGCTAGCGAAACTTAGTGGCGGCTATGCAGCGCCGATCGGGAGTCGTACCGCGTCCCGCATGATCAGTGTCCCGCCGCGTCCACCAGCTTCGGCGCCTGCTCAGTGAACGAGTAGCTCCGCTTGGGGCACTTGACTGCGGGGTTCGTCGGCGAGAACACGCCCGCCGGATTGTACTTCCAGAGCCAGACGTGCAGGTCGTAGTGGTGGAGACCCTTGGGCTGCAGGGGCACGTGTCCCTCCATCGGTCCCTGGAGCTCCTGGCCGAAAATTGCGGGATGAGCAGTGCCGGCTACCTCGGTCGGCACGAACCACTCCGCCGCGGCCAGACGCAGCCGGTCACCGACCGGCTCGTATATCAGCACCTGAGGCTTAGCTGGATCCAGCGTCGGACTGATGGCCTGCAGGTTGAGGAAGTGCACGCCCATCCCGCCCGGCGTGTAGTGAATGCTGCCAGCGCCGCCCTTCACGTACTCCACGCAGGCGAGCGTCGAGAAGTAGCCGTCACGGACCGCAACTACCGGGTCTTGGTACTTCTCCAGCCCGGCGCGGGCATGCTGGAGCTCGGGTGACAACTCCGTTGGACCGGCGGAGTGTCCGTCGCTCTGGGCGAAAGCCGAGCAGGGGTAGCTCAACAGCGCCACCAGGCCGAGGACAGGCATGAGGGTGCCGCAGAATCGGGGCAGGGCCGAGGTTCGCATGGGGGCTCAATGGAAAGTGTGCTGTACGGTGCGGGCAAATACCGGTTCCGTCAAGCGACCCGACCTCGCTGGTGCCGCGTACGACCACTGGACGGCAGTGGATCCGCGCCGCAAGTTGACGACTCCCATCATACCCAGGGCATCGAAGGTGTCGCTGGCTATCCCGAACTCACGATCGCGCTCTGGAGGAGACTGAACATGGAGAAGACCACCCTCGACCAAATGTGGGACCAGTTCCGGCAGAAATACGGCGTGTATCTCCGCCTGCTTGAGGCGATACCGGCCGAGCGCTACGCCACCCACCCGGTCCCCGGTATGCGCACGCCGCAGGAGCTGGCGGTACACACCTCATCGATCGTGCGTGACATCGCAGAGGGCGTGGCGAAGGGCGGCATCACGGCCGACGAATCATCGGAACCGAAGTTCGCGGCGAAGCTAGACAATAAGGCCGCGCTCGTGGCCTTTGCCCGGCAGTGCTTCGAGCAGGCGGACGCGGCCGTCAAGCGGATCGGCGACGCGGAGCTTGCGGCGATGGTGCCCACGCCGTGGAACGCGACCTGGCCCGGCTATGTCGCCTTTCACGTTCTCCACGACGAGTTCCTCCACCACCGCGGCCAACTCTATGCCTTCGCCCGCTGCTGCGGCGCAGAGCCGCCGTTCATGTGGGGGTACGCCGACAACGCGCCAGAGTACCAGCCACGCGCGGTCGCGGAGGCTGGGGCTTAGCCCCGCTAAAGAAGAAAAATCGAAGGGCGACACCAACGAAAGTAGCGTTGGGCCTTTCCAGCCCACTCGTGGACCTGAGCCGAACGAAGAGGCCCAAATAAAGTGGCCGGTGCACTTGCACCGGCCATTGCCCCTCCTGGGCTCGATCCGGAAGCGGCGAAGCTGCTGAAGGACGAGACCACACAAAAATACGGCCGCGCTTTTCTGCGGCCGTATTGCCCCTCCTGGGCTCGAACCAGGACTCTCCTGATCCAGAGTCAGGCGTGTTGCCAGTTACACCAAGGGGCAGTTTTTGTTGGCCCGCACCAAGTGCGGACCCATGGAGCTGAGGGGGATCGAACCCCTGACCTCTGCAG
>DATAOI010000099.1 GCA_036265815.1 Gemmatimonadales bacterium | reverse complement strand
GGACGACCGGAAGGTCGCCGGGTTCATCGAGCAGGGGCTCAAGGAAGAGGGATATGTGGTGGACGTCGCCCCCGACGGGGACGAGGGCACCACTCTGGCTCACGTGTACGAGTACGACGTGATCCTGCTCGACGTGGTCCTACCCAAGAAGAACGGGTTCCAGGTGGCCGCGGAGCTGCGCCGCGAGGGGCGAAATACTCCCATCCTGATGCTGACCTCGCGCGACGCGGTAGAAGACGTGGTGCGGGGGCTGGATGCGGGGGCGGACGACTACCTGGCGAAGCCGTTTCGCTTCGACGAGCTGCTGGCGCGGGTCCGGGCGTTGCACCGGCGGGGCGGAGCCGAGCGGCTCGAGGTGCTCCGCTACGGACCGATCACGCTCGACCGGCTCCGTCATGTCGCCACTATCAATGACGCCCGCCTCGACCTCACGCCCAAGGAGTTCCAGCTCCTCGAGTATTTCCTGTTGCGCCCCGAGGAAGTGGTCCGCCGAACCACGCTCCTGGAGAAGGTATGGGACATGCACTTCGATCCGGAGAGCAACGTGGTGGACGTGCATGTGGGGAATCTCCGGCGCAAACTGACTCAGGCGGCGGGCGAGCCGCTGCTGGTGACGGTGCGCGGCGTGGGCTTCAGCCTGCGGCGGGGCCAGGACGTGGAGATCGCGCCACTCCGCTGATTCCTCCCGGCGCCGCATTGCTTCCCGCCGGCGCCCTGCTCTTCATCATTCTCGGGTTGGCCGTCCGGCTGACCGTCTCGGCCGGCTCGGGCACGGTGATCTGGTCGGCCGGGCTCGCCGTCACGGGGCTGCCGGTCGTCTGGCGCACGCTCCGCGGCATGGCGTCCGGCCGCTTCGCGGCCGACCTCGTGGCCATGCTGGCCGTCGCCGCGGCGCTGGCGCTGGGCCAGCCACTCGCTGGGCTCATCGTCGTGCTCATGCAAACCGGCGGCGAGGCGCTCGAGCGCTACGCCGAAGGGCGCGCATCAGCGGCGGTCCGCGAGCTTGAGGCCGCCGCGCCGTGCCTGGCTCACCGACTGACCGCGGAGGGGGTGGAGGACGTCGATGCGGACGCCGTGGCCGTCGGTGACGGGCTGCTGGTCCGACCCGGCGAGCTCCTCCCCTGCGATGCCCTCGTGTTGGAGGGACGCTCTCACGTAGATGCCGCCCGGCTCACCGGCGAGCCGGTGCCGGTCACGGCGGCGCCCGGCGTCCACCTCCTGAGCGGCAGTCTCAACCTCGACGGACCGCTCACCGTCCGAGTCACCGCGCCAGCCAGTGAGAGCCAATACGCCCGGATCGTGGAGCTGGTCCGGACCGCGCAGGAAAGCAAGTCGCCGCTGCAGCGCCTGGCTGACCGCTACGCCGTCTGGTTCACACCGCTGACGCTCCTGGTCTGCCTGGTTGTCTACCTGTTCAGCCACGACCCGGTCCGGGTGCTCGCGGTGCTGGTGGTGGCCACGCCATGTCCGCTCATCCTCGCCACGCCGGTGGCGGTGGTGGGCGGGATCAACAGGGCCGCCCGCCGCGGCATCATTTTCCGCCACGGCTCGGCCCTGGAGCAGCTCGCCGGCATCACGGTGGCCGTCTTCGACAAGACCGGCACGCTCACCATCGGCCGTCCCCACGTCGCGCGGGTGCTGGCCGCGCCTCCGTTCGCGCCCGAGCAGGTGCTTCGGCTGGCCGGGGCCGTCGAGCACGGCTCCGGTCACCTCCTGGCACGCACCCTGATCGACGAGGCGAGTGCGCGGGGGGTCGCGCTGCCCCAGGCGCGGGAGATCACCGAGGCGCCGGGAGAAGGCGTGAGCGGCGAGGTGGAGGGGAGCCGGGTCAGCGTGGGCGGTTGGTCGTTCGTGATCCGCCGCGATCCGGAGGCCGAGGCGGGTCTCCGAGCCGCGATGGCGTCGCTGGAGAGGGAGGGGCTTCGCGCCTATGTCGCCGTCGACGGGTACGGCGCCGGCGTGGTCGAGTACGCGGACCGGCTCCGCCCCGGGCTGCGCGAGTTCGTGGTCACGCTGCGGCGGCTGGGCGTCCGGCGCACGGTTCTCCTCTCCGGCGACGACCCGGCCAACGCCACCGCCGTCGGCCGGGCGGTCGGCGTCGATGAGGCGTACGGCGGGCTGTTGCCGGCCGAGAAGGTGGGGTTCATTCAGCGGTTGGTGACCCAGCGTGAGCAGGTACTGATGGTGGGCGACGGAACCAACGACGCGCCCGCGCTCAGCAGCGCCACCGTCGGCATCGCGCTCGCGAGCGGCGGGGGCGGGATCACGGCCGCGGCCGCGGACGTAGTGCTTCTGGCGGACGATCCCACCCGGGTCACGGAGGCGATCGCCATCAGCCGCCGCACCCTGCGGCTCGCCCGGCAGAGCATCTGGGCAGGCCTGGGCCTGAGCGGTCTCGCGATGATCACGGCCAGCCTGGGCCACATTCCACCGACTTTGGGTGCGTTGCTGCAGGAGGTGATCGACGTCGGGGTCATCATCAACGCCCTGCGGGCCACTTTCGACGCCGAGTCTGCCGACGGCGTCACCAGAAGCCGGAGGTGATAGGTGGCGCAGCAGCCGCTCCTCATCCTCGTCCTTGGCCTCATCGCCGGTGCCGTTGCAGCTCGGCTCTACGGAGCGTACCGCTGGCGTGTCGGCACCCGGGCCTTGCGTGCACGCTTGGATGCCGCTCGCGAACCGGTTCGACCGTCTGTGGTCGATTTCCATGAGCTCGAGGGGCTGCCGGCCCCGGTGCAACGGTACTTCCGCACGGCGCTCAGTGACGGCCAGCCGATGGTAACGGGCGTGAGGATACAGCACCGTGGCACCTTCAACCTGGGTGATACCGCGGACCGCTGGAAGCGATTTGCTTCGGATCAGATGGTGGTCACCCGACGGCCGGGCTTCGACTGGAACGCTCGGGTCCTGGTACTGCCGGGCGTGGCAGTGCAGGTGCACGATGCGTATAGTGCCGGCGAAGGTCTCCTGCACGCGTCGCTGCTCGGCCTCGTTCCCTTGGTCCTTCTGCGCGGTACCGAGGACCTCGCCCGAGGCGAACTGATGCGTTTCTTCGCCGAGGCGGCATGGTACCCCACGGCCCTACTCCCAAGTCAGGGAGTGCGTTGGGCCGCGGGAGACGAGCGCTCGGCGTACGGTACGCTCACCGACGGCACGATCAGCTTGACGCTGCTCTTCAGATTCGACGAGCACGGCCTGATCGAGAGCGCTCGTGCGGAAGCACGGGGACGGACCGTAGGCGGGAAGGTCATTCCGACGCCCTGGCAGGGCCGGCAGTGGAATTACGAGGAGCGGCAAGGCATGACAGTGCCGCTCGAGGGCGAGGTGTCGTGGCTTCTGCCGGACGGTCCGCACCCATACTGGCGCGGCCGGATCACCCGGCTGGACTACGAGTTAACGGCTCAGCGGTGAAATGTGCCGCTGATCTGATTCGAGCCCGGTCCTTCATCGCCATAGAGCAGCGTGACCGTCCGCTCGTCAGCCGACACGGTGCCCGGCGCAAGGAGATAGGGTATGCCTTCGCCATCGCCGCCGGTACGGGTGAAGGTCAGCGTGTTGCCCTGACGGGTGTACGTCCCCTGCTCGGAGTTGTCGAACTCGAGGCTGGTGTTCTTGTTGCGATATGACGTGCGGAGGTCGTAGCCGGTGGCGCTAAAGGTGACAGAGCCGCTCAGTGTGATGCAGCAGCCATTCGGTGCGCTTGGATCGGACGGCAGTGGCTGGTCGTTCTCGGCCACCAGCGTGTATACCCCGTCCAGACTGGTGGGGGCGGTGCCGTCCCCGCAGGCGGAGGCGACAAGGATCAGGCTTGCGAGGAGCAGTCCTGGTCGTGCCATGGGACCTCCGATGCAGAGCGGATCCGGCAAGACTGACTCGGACGCACGGGTCACCGCCGGGTCCGCAGAACCGCCTCGAGGTGCGCCAGATACGCGGCGCCCTCCGCGGGGAGAGCCTCCCGAGTAATCCCGCGCGCCGCGAGCTCGATCTCGGCACACCAGACCCCCATCTGCTCCAACAGACGGTCGGCGCCCGCGGCGAACTCCGCCGACGTGCCACGGCGGCGACCGATGCGGTCCAGCTCGAGCCGCAGGAGCACGACCCGTTCGCCTTCATGCATCAGCCGGTTTGCGACCTCCTCCCGGAGGAGCGGGCGAAGCGCTGCGACCAGCGCGCGCTCGAGCCGGAACTGCTCCCGGAAATCATCCGAGATGTAACGAACGGCGGACCAGCGGGTCCAGAAGTCGGCCTCGGAGTCCAGCGCCGGCGTGAGGAACCGGCGGGTCTCCTCGATCCAGGCATCATGGCTGGGCCGGAGCACCGTCTCGAGCGGCTCCCCGCCGGGCCGGTCCGATGTCATGGTGGCATTGGGCACTGAAGACGCTCCACGTTGACGGCTGCCCCAATGCTACCCCGGCTCGGATGAAGGAATCCTGAAGGCCGGGGGAAGACACCTTAGCCATCGCCGACGCTGAAATCGCTGGTCCAGCGCCAATTGGCGATCTCGGGCAGGTCCTCCAGGTGCTCCCGGATGTAGCCCTGATGCTCGCTCAGCTTCTGCTCGAACAGATCCACCACCTCATCCGTGATCGAGCGAAGCCGCGGTACGTATTTGAGCGCGTCCAGCGCCAGGTGAAAGCGGCTCATCCGGTTCAGCACCACCATGTCGAACGGCGTCGTCACGGCGCCCTGATCGATGAAGCCGCGCACATGGAACCGCCCCTCGTTGGCCCGGCCGTGCACCATGCTGTGGACCACCGAGGGAAAGCCGTGATAGGCAAAGATCACCGGCGCCGCCTGGGTGAAGAGCGCCTCGAACGCCGCGTCGTCCATGCCATGCGGGTAGCGGTCCGGACTCATCAGCACGCCGAGGTCCACCACGTTGACCACGCGGACACGGATGCCCGGCACGTGTTTCTGCAGGAGCCACGAGGCGGCACAGGTTTCCAGAGTAGGCACGTCGCCGACACACGCGAGCACCACATCCGGCTCCCCGTCGCCCTCGTTGCTCGCGAAGTCCCAGACCGAGGCGCCGCGGGCACAGTGGTCCAGCGCTTGTTCCATGCTCAGCCATTGGAGCGCGGGCTGCTTTCCGCAGGTCACTACGTTGACCCGCTTCCGGCTACGCAGCCGGTGATGGAACACCGCGAGCAGGCAGTTCGAGTCGGGCGGGAAGTAGATCCGGATCACCTCGCTCCGGCGGGCCAGCGCGTTGTCCACGAATCCCGGCGCCTGATGGGTGAAGCCGTTGTGGTCGCTCCGCCAGGCGTGGCTGCTGAGAAATACGTTGAGTGACGCGATCGGCGCCCGCCAGGGGAGTTCGCGTGACTGCGCCAGCCACTTCGCGTGCTGCGTCAACATCGAGTCTACGATCTGGGCGAAGGCCTCGTAGGACGTGAAGACCCCGTGCCGGCCGGTCAGCACGTAGCCCTCCAGCCAGCCCTCGCAGCAATGCTCGCTGAGAATCTCCATCACCCGGCCATCGGGGCCCACGTGATCGTCGATCGGTACCGTCTCGCCGACGCTGCAGCGGTCGGTCACCTCGAACACCGCGTTGAGCCGATTCGAGTTGGTCTCGTCAGGGCAGAAGAGCCGGAACGTGGCCGGGTTCCTCCGGATCACGTCGCGGAAGAACTCGCCCAGCTTGCGCGGCGCCTCGGCCATCATCTGGCCAGGACCGGGGACGTCGAGCGCATACCCGGTGACGTCGGGCAGGTCCAGCGGGGCGAGCAGCCGGCCGCCGTTCACGTGGGGGTTGGCCCCCATGCGGCGGCCGCCGGTCGGCGCCAGACTGGCGAGCTCGGGGAGGAGCCCGCCGTCCGCGTCGAACAGCTCCTCCGGGCGGTAACTCCGGAGCCACGCCTCCAGCAGCTTGAGATGCGCGGGATTCTCGCGCACGGCCTCCAGCGGCACCTGATGAGCGCGGAACGTTCCCTCGATCGGGATTCCGTCCACCTCCTTCGGCCCGGTCCACCCCTTCGGCGTGCGGAGCACGATCACCGGCCAGCTCGGACGCCCCTGGAGGCCGTGGGCCCGTGCGTCCTGCTGGATGCGCCGGATCTCGTCGTAGCACTGGTCGAGCGTTGCCGCGAAGAGCTGATGCATGCTGGCGGGGTCGTCCCCCTCCACGAAGTGGGGCGTGTAGCCGTGGCCCTGAAAGAGCTGGGCCAGCTCGGCATCGCGGGTGCGGCCATCCACGGTGGGGCCCGCGATCTTGTACCCGTTGAGGTGCAGGATCGGGAGCACAGCACCGTCGCGTACCGGATTGAGGAACCGGTTGCTCTGCCAGCTGCCGGCCAGCGGTCCGGTCTCCGCCTCGCCGTCGCCGATCACACACACGACCAGCAGGTCCGGATTGTCGAATGCCGCGCCGTAGGCGTGGACCAGGGCGTAGCCGAGCTCTCCGCCTTCGTGGATCGAGCTTGGCAGGTGCGGGCCGCAGTGGCTGCCGATGCCGCCGGGCGTGGAGAACCGCCGGAACAGGAGCCGCATGCCGGCCGTGTCGCGGGTGATCTCGGGGTACACCTCGGTGAAGCTGCCCTCGAGATAGGCGGCCGCATTGAGGGCCGGACCCCCGTGGCCAGGTCCGGAGATATAGATCACGTTCGCGTCCCGCTCCGTGATCAGCCGGTTCAGATGCACACAGATGAAGCTCTGGCCGGTCGACGTGCCCCAGTGTCCCAGGAGGCGGGGCTTAACGTGCTCGGGCCGGAGCGGCTCGCGCAGGAGCGGGTTCTCGGCGAGGTAGATCTGCCCCACGGTGAGGTAGTTCGCCGCGTTCCAGTAGCGCTGCATGCGGTCCAGCAGCTCGCGTGACAGGGGGCCCTCGGCCGCGGGCGCGCGCCTGCCGGGATGCGCGGCGTCCCGCTCCACCGAGGTCGAAAGCCCCGGATCGAATACCAGTGTCGTCATGGTCTTTGCTATCCTCCGGCCGCGAGGCGGCTCGCGTGCCGCGCGACCATCAATTCCTCGTTGGTCTGGATGACCCGCACGAGCACCCGGCTCTCGCCAGTCGAGATCACCGGCTCGTTGCGCCAGTTGCGTTCGAGGTCGAGCTCGATGCCCAGGAACTCCAGGCCGGCCGCGATTCGCTCCCGCACCGGCGGCGCGTGCTCTCCGATTCCCCCGGTGAACACCAGGACATCCACTCCCCCGAGCGTGGCGGCGCAGGCGCCCAGCGCCTTCTTCGCCTGATAGCAGAATAGGGCGACCGCCGCGGCTGCGCGATGGTCGCTCGCTTCCTGCGCCAGCAGATCGCCCATGTCCTCGCTGCGGCCCGAGACGCCGAGCAGGCCGGACTGATGGTTAATCAACGCCCCTACCGCGTCCGGGCTCATCCCCAGTTGGCGGATCAGATACAACGGCACACTGGGATCGAGATCGCCGCAGCGCGTCCCCATCATCAGGCCCCCCGTGGGCGAGAAGCCCATCGTGGTGTCGAGGCTTCGGCCGTCACTGATGGCGGCCATGCTAGCTCCGTTGCCGAGGTGGGCGACGACCACCCGGCCGTGAGCGGCGTCGCCCTCGAGCTGCTGCAGCGCCTGCATGACGTACTCATACGAGAGGCCGTGAAACCCGTATCGCATGATCCCCTTGCCGCCGAGGTCGTCAGGCACGGCGTAGCGCCGAGCCACCGGCAGCAGCTCGCGGTGGAAGCCGGTGTCGAAGCAGGCGACCTGCCGGACGCCGGGATACGCACTCCCGACGGCCCGAATGCCGTCGAGGGCGTGAGGCATGTGGTCGGGATCGACCGGGACGAACACCTCTAACGACGCGAGGAGATCCGGCGTGACCAGCTCGGGGTCCCAGTGGCGCCCGCCGCCGTGCACCACCCGGTGGCCGACGACGTCGAGGCGAAGCGACGGGCGCTCCTGCTCCAGCCATCCCAGGAGCAGCTGCAAGGCGCGGGCGTGATTGGGCAGACTCTGCTCCCCATCCAGCAGTACGCCGCCGTCGGCGCCGGCGAACCGGACCCGGCTCCCGAGGAGTCCGATGCGGATCGCCGTCATCGAGAGCACCCGAGTCTCGACCTGGCCTATATCGTACACCGCCGCTTTGAGACTCGACGACCCGCTGTTGAGCGTGAGGACCCGGACGCTTCGCTCGGTCAACGTGAAGCCGGCTGGGAGGCCGTGACCCGCGAGGGTACTGCGGGGTAGGCCAGCTGATAGAGCGGGTATTGGATGTGTGCACCCAGATTGTCTGGCGGGGGCAGAAGCGCGAGGCCCTCGCGGTAGCCTGACAGGGCGACGCTCTCAGCCACCTGTGCCGATGCGTCACGCATCAGGGAGATGGCCGGGTACACCGGGCCCTGCTCCAACTCGGCCGAGTTGGTGGCGGCAGAGAGCGTATCCGCGGCGGCCAGGAACATGGCGGCCATCACCCGCCTGATCCGGCAGGCGACCACGCCGAGGCCCGGGAAGATGTAGGCGTTGTCCTTAAGCACCAAAGTTCTGATAACGCTAGCGCCCTTCTAGGTCTTACAACAGCCCAGAGCGCAGGTGCGAACTCACGCCCACGATGGCGCCAGCCTAGAATCACCACGCCCGGCGGGTTACGGAATGTACTGCAGGTTATTGCCTGGACGGCTCATGCCGACCACTTCGATCCTCGGTTCTCCATTGAGGAGAGAACGCCGCGGGTGAGCCGGCGCGTGCGAGGACCGGATCCCATTTCAGGCCTCGACGCTCGACTATGGAAGCACCTGCACGATCTTCCCCACCGATGGCACCCCGTTCCGATTGAGGATGAACAACAAGTAGTGCCCCGGCGGCGCCAGGTTCGGGTTCGCCGGCGCCGTGACGGTCAGCCCGGTGGACGTCTGGGTGAACGTCAGCGTATTTGCCCGCTGGCCCGCGTCGAATGCATGGGTGACCGAGCCGATCCGGATCCAGCGAACGTCGGTGACCTGCGCCGCGTTCGGCGTGGCGACGGAGAAGGTGTTCCCGTAGTGCACGGCGGTCGGGGCGCTCGTGATTGTCGGACGCGCCCCCTTGAACAGGTACGGCGGCGAGAAGATCTCGTGGTTGTGCTCATCGGGAACGATGGAGGTTCCGGCCAGGGCGTTGCCGCTGGCGCCGTGGAGCACCGTGCCGTCGGGCAGAAGCAGCGAGACCGAGTGGTAGACCCTCATGACGCTGTTCGCGGCGGCGTGGTCCATTGGTTCCTATCCGCGTGCACGCTGGCGGCCCTACTGCGATCAGAACGCGAGCCACGCAAAGGCGAACAGGGTGTTGTTCCCTGAGGCATCCCGCCCGCTTCCGTCGTAGTTGGTCTTCCCGCCGTTGAAGTTCGAGTAGGCGGTGTATTGCAGGCCAAGACGGGTGTTCTCCCATGGGTTCAGATCCACCTCCCCGAGGAAGCCGTTGGTCTTGGGGCTGCCGCTCGCGCTGCCGTCGACCGGGTCCGGCGCGTACAGGCCGGCGTCGGTCGAGCCCCTGGTGTCGAAGTAGCCGCCGGTCACGCCGAGCCACTGCCGGGGGTAGTAGCTGGCATTCAGCCGCAGGACCTTGAGCGAATTCTTGACGCTCTCCGACCCGCCCCCAGCGAAGGTCGCGTCGAGGGTCTGGTTCTCGTGGATCCAGCTTCCTCGCACCACCACGTTGCCAGTGCCCGCCTTGGACTCGAACTGCGCGTCGGCGCCCACATCCGAATAGGTGTCTCGGGGTCCAGTCAAGACGTCCGGGAAGAGGCTGGTGTGCAGACCGAAGGTGCCCACCATCAGGTATTGGTGCTCCCATTCCTTCTGCAGCGCCAGCCGCCAATACGGGGCCACGCCGTGAATCGCGCCGGTCTCCGACGAGGGCGCGGCCGTGCCCTGGAATGCCGAGCGGTAGAGTGAGACTTCGCCGTACACCAAGTTGCCGACCATCGCATAGCTGCCCAATCCCAGCACGTTCTGCGAGAGCCCGCCGTCTATCATTGTGCTGGCAGCGCCGCCCGGTGCACCTTCCGAGCCGATGAACGGAAAGCCCCACCCGGGAGTGGTGTTCCAGAGGTCCTGGACGCTCGGGTTGTTGTTCAGCGTCACTCCGTAGGCCATCTCGGTGCTGCCGAATGTGGTCTTGTTGGCATACCGGATATCCACGTTGTCGATCCCGAATGCCCCATCGGCACCGGCGTAGGTGAATTGAGAGAAGATTCCGATGTTGGGGGAAATCCGGCCTGCCAGGAAGCCGCTCAGCTCCTGCGGAAGCATGACCGCGTCGTTCTGGGTGTCGGGCAGATCGTCCTTGGTATGGGTCATCGACGCGGTGGCCATCGCAGAGAGCAGAGAGAAGGGGCTGAGACCCAGCCTACCACCATTGGTGGAGGAGTCCTTGTCGAACAGCGACGGAAGGTTGGTGAGCGTGTATCCATTCAGCTTGAACTTGCGTCCGAACGGGGTCAACGTCAGGAACTGATAGTGACACGCGGCGCAGGCGAGCCCGGTCTGGCGAGCGTAGCTCGGCACCACGTGCACCCCACCGGTGTGCTCGGCAACATAGGCGCGCGCGCGGTCGGCGGGGTTGTCTGTCGCCGAGAGCTGGGATGCAACACCGAAACACAACGGAAAAACCAGCCTATGGACCGAGCGCATACGGACCATCCAGTGAAGTGGTGCCCCCAATCCTCACTCCCCTGGGTTAAGGGAGCATGAAGAACCCTTGAATGTTCTTTGCCGAGCGGTGGGACATTTTGTCAGAGTGCGACCTCTTGTCTCCGATGAGCGGCGGCACAACTATGTAGGTCGACTACCAGATCTCTCTCCTCACGGTGCGAACATGAGACGAACCC
>DATAOI010000098.1 GCA_036265815.1 Gemmatimonadales bacterium | reverse complement strand
GACTGCCACGGACTGGGACCTAGGGTCGCGCATGCCCTGGTCGAGAGCTTCACTGACGAGCGGGCGGACGGGAGCCGGGCATTCTCGGTCGCGAGGGTCGGCGGGGCGTATGCCGGGGGTATGGCGAGCCTGGCCTGGGAGCCCCATCGCAGCGCTGGTGACGCCGCGGTCGGTGCGACGCTGTCGCTGGGCGTCTCGGCGCTGTTCAACGTGGCCCGGGAGCTCACCGGGCTGGGGCGGCCCGCGAGCACGGAGTCACCCTGAACAAGCGACTACTGACCTTATGGTGGCGATGACGGCTGCGTAGAAGACGGGAGCGCGCCTTGTGTCTCAGCCTTCTGCTCCGCCGCGGGAACCTGTTTTTCGGGGCGGACGTCGTACTCGGGATGCGGGACGCCCATCAGGTATTTGTCGAACCAGCCGACGATATGCTGCAACCGCTCGATCCGGTGCCACGGCTCTCCGGAGCGCGACAGCTCGTGCGTCTCCCGCGGGAAGATCACCATCGCGGTCGGTCGCTTGAGGAACTTGAGGGCGCGGAAGAGCTGCATGCCTCCGGCTTCGGCAGGGGTGCGGGAATCCTCCTCTCCCAGCACGAACATCACCGGCGTCTTGATGTTCCGCACGAAGGTAATGGCTGACCGGTTGGCGTATTCCTCAGGGTCCTGGAATGGCGGCGCCTTGAACCAGTTCGGATGGAAGAGGGTAAAGTCGGCGGTGTACCACCAGTCCGACCAGCTCGCGATGTCCCGCTGCGACACGGCGGCGGCGAAGCGGTCGGTGTGGGTGATGGTCCAGTTGGTGAGCACGCCCCCGCCGCTTCCGCCGGTCACGCCGAGCTTCTTGGGGTCGAGATAGCCGCGCCTGAGCAGCTCGTCGACGCCGGCCATGAGATCGCGGTAATCGTCGCCGGGATATTTGTACTGGATGATGTTGCCGAACTCCTGCCCGTAGCCGGTGGATCCGCGGGGATTGACATAGAGCACGACGTAGCCCTTCGCGGCCATCCACTGGAATTCGTGGTCGAATACCCAACCGTAGGCGGCGTGCGGCCCGCCGTGGATGTTGAGGATGAGCGGGTACTTCTTCTTGGGATCGAAGTCGGGCGGCCTCTGAATCCAGGCCTGCATGCGCTTGCCGTCGAAGCTGGTGTAGGTGAGCTCTTCCGGCGGGGTGAGGTTCAACTGCGACCAGAGCTTGTGGTTGAAGTCGGAGATGCGTCGTTGCTCGCCATCGGTCCCGACAGTAAACAGATCGCCGATCTGCACCGGGGTGGAGACCAGGGCGACCGTGACTCGCGACTGCGGTGAGACGGAGAAGTCGAGGACAGCCTGATCGCCGCGGGTAATGTCAGCGACCGCGCCGGATTGTGCGTCCACCCGGACGAGAGCCGTGTGGCCCTGCCGGTTCACGATGTCGAACAGCGCGTTGCCGTCGCCAGACCAGTAGAGACCGCGAGCGCCGCCGCCACGGGGAGCCGCGTTGTCGCCGCCCACCGATGAGCCCATATCGAAATCATAGCTGGCGGTGAGATTCCGTGGCTGCGCGTTGGGGGCGAGGTCCATCACCCACGTATCCGGCTCCGAGTAGGAGCGGATGGGATGCGTGACCGAGCCGTGGAACGCGAGGCGGCGACCGTTAGGGCTGAGCGCGATGTCACCGATGGCCATCGGAATCGTGGTGAGCTTCTGCAGTTCGCCGCCGGATGAAGGGACGGAGTAGATGTCGGTGGTGGGCAGCTCGTAGTAGGGCTCGTCGATACGCGCGGTGGTGAAGTAGATGCGCGCGCCGTCGGGCGTCCACAGCGGATCGGACTCGTCGAAGCTGCCGCTGGTGAGCCGTGTCGGCTTCGTCAGCTCGTCCGACGTGGTGGGCACGTCGAGCACCCAGATGTGAGCGTGGCGCTTGGGATCGGCATACCCCTGATCGTTGTCGCGGTAGATCGCGCGCGTGATGAGGTGGACATCCGACTCATGCTCGCTCTCCGGTTCGCGCTGATCGGGCTTGGCGGTGTTCTCGGTGGTATCGGCTGTCGTCTGATTGTTTCCCTCTTCGTCTGTGCGGCTCTTCTTGCGGGCCCCCTTTTCGATGTCCTCGGAAAGTGTGGTACTGAGGAACGCGATACGCCGTCCGTCGGGCGACCAGACGGGATGACCTGCGCCTTTGGGCAGGTCGGTGATGGTCCAGGCCTCGCCGCCACGAAGTGACAGGACGGCGATCTGTGGTGGACGCGGCTTGCCGTCCTCATCCTTGTCGCCGCCGCGGACGAAGGCGATCCGACTTCCATCGGCCGACCAGCGTGGACCCGCGTCGTGCTTGCCGTTGGTCATGCGCACGGGGGGTTCGTTGCCGGTCGTGGCTACGGTCCAGATGGAGGTCTCGTAGCCGGTGCGCTTGTCGTCCACGACCACCCGGGTGAAGGCCACGCGGGAGCCGTCGGGTGAGAGGTGCGGATCGGCGACCCAGGTGAAGTTGAAGAGATCGCGCTCGGTGATGGGGCGCTTGGCTTGGGGCCAGGCGGGCTGGGATGAGCAGAGCAACGTGGCGGCGAGCAGAATGGTGCAGGGGTGGCGCATGCTGTCCTCGGAAGGTATGGCCGGCGCACGGCCGCTGTGCGGGGCTGCTTATCCTGCGGTACACAATAGTATATCTCGGCCAACTCGGGTCCGGGATGTGCCGGGCGGCAGTTCGTGACGCTGCATCAGATGGCGACGGCGGTCGGGAGGGTTGTGGCCGGGTGGGTTACGAGAGGATATCCCAAGAGCACCATCTGTCGGTTCTGCGCTACCGTGGTGCTAACGCTCGCGCGGCAGCCAGAGGAAGCGGCGCAGCAGTTTGATTGGCTGGAGCGGCAGCCGGCGGAGGGTCACTGGTCTAGCACACACCGGTTCAAGCTGCCAGGACCACTTCCACGACTGGATGCGACCCTCGCAGACCCATCAGCATCGCCTTTGCCGTAGCAGAGTATTCGGCGTGAGCCGAGATTCGCTCTACCAAGTGACGCACAGCGTCTTCGAAGGCCTCTCGACCGGTTCCATCGCCAGTGTCATACTTCTGGAAGTAGCGATCAGCTTCCTCGACCGAACGACGAATATCAGCACACAAGATCTTCCGCTGCTCTACAACATCGGTATGGTTGAGGTGGTACAGCTTTATGGACGTAGTGGCACGCTTGTAGGGATAGCCGTTGGTGTTGTTGCGGCAGGCCGGGCTCGGCGTGGCCTGCCCCGTCTCATCAAACCACAAGAACCCTGGGTCCGCCGGAACTGTTGGGTCTAGAAGCAACGGCTCCTCGTTTGCAAGCGGATCGGCAGGCGCCCTGGCTCTCCCCGCCTCATCTTTCAGTGGGAAATGATCCGCCTTGCCACCTCCCTGTCCCGCCGCCTGATCAACTCGACGAGAATTGCAGAACGTGCAACAGAATCGATAGTTTTTCCATTTGAACGCAAGCCACCAATACCCCTCGTGATCTGGACACTCAGCTACAGCGCACTTTGGTCTAAAGTGATCCACCGCGTTGTCAGATCGGATGTCTATTGACTCACAGTACCAGCACTTGTCATGCGACGCGCGCTTAAGAGCGGCTTTCGTATCCTTCCAGAGCTGGCTTCGCGCGTTAACCTCCGCCGCCCTATTCTGTGGGCTCGCGGCAGCCACTGCCGCCGCTGCCTGTTGTGCCTCCTGCTCCCAACTATTCGGCAAGTCCTGGCTGACGGTTGCGAGATGGATAAGCCTCACCGGTCCTGCACCGTGTTCTGCGTCAGGCGATCGAGGACTTCTTTGGCCAGTTGCTTCTGCCGCTTCTGTTGCTCTTTGGTTAGTACAGGAACCTGCAGGCCCTCGGCCCTCTCCCGTTCTGCCATCGCCTCGGCGAACTGCTTGTACATGGGATCACGCACGGTGGTTGTGAAGTCCAGACCGCGCAATAGCTCATCCAACTCTCGCAGTCTGGTTCGCTCTTCTTCACTTAGGGTTGTCTTCGCCGCAAGCGCCCGCTTTTCATCCAGCAGGGTCAGCGTCTCGAGGTCGAGTTCCGACCGCAGGCCATAGATCTCGCTCGTGAGAAGGCCCGCCACGCCCATGCCCTTCGGATCCTCACCGGGGCAACTCCGCAGTGATGTGTCCCGTCTGGTCCTCGCGCCTCATGATCTGAACTTCGGACCGTGTAAGGCCAGCGATTACCAGCGGGTCATGAGTCGCCATGATGATGTGGGAGTTATGCCGCCTGCTCGACCGTTCGGGCCGGTCGCAGGCGGCCGAGTCCGGTCTTCTACCTTCCTACCCTGCCCCTCAACTCCCCCACCCAGTTCTCCGCCACCACCATCCCTCCCTGCTGCGACGCGTCCCCCTCCCGGCCGCTGCACTAACAGCCCTCCATCGGGGACGTGGGCGGCTACACTTAGCTACGGCGCATCCCGAGATCTTCAGGTAGTGGTCCCCCGCTCCTTCGCTCGATCTCACGCTGCAGCAGCAGGCGCGCCTTCCGCCAGTCGCTCTGGACGGTGCGGTCCGTCACCCCGCGCAGGCGGGCGATGTCCACCAGCGAGAATCCGCAGAAGAAGTGCAGGTCCACCACATTGGCGAGTCTTGCGTCCACGTGCTCCAGCGTTTCCAGCGCGTTGCTCAGCCGCTCGAGCGGCTCCGGTTCCGGCACCGCGGCGCCGAGCGCATCTTCGGCGAGCGTGGTGAGCTGGAATTCGCCGCCGCGCTTCACGGCGCGTCGCCGGCGGACGTAGTCGATGAGGAGCCCGCGCATCACCCGGCTCGCGTACGCCAGGAAGCGCTCCTTATCCGGAAAGCGAACGCCGTCGCGCGCGGCGATATCGAGATAGGCCTCGTGCAGCAGGGTGGTGGGGCTCAGCGTCAGGTCGCGGCCGCCACGGTTGAGCTCGCGCTCGGCGATGGCGTGGAGCTCTCGGTAGAGCCTCGCGAACAGCTCGCCGGCCTTGGCCGCGTCGCCGGCATCTGCGGCGAGGATCAGCTCGCCGATCAATGCGCCGGAACGCTATCGGGGCGCTGGAGAGACCGGCGGTACTCTTGTGCCCGCTCCGGCTTGCCCCACGCCTCGTAGAGGTGCACCAGCTTGCCCACATCCCGCTGTGTCCTCGGATTGCTTATGCCCCACTGGCGGCTCGAGGCCTCGAACACGTCGAGCAGGATACGCTCCGCATCGGCGTAGTCCCGCTGGCCTATCAGGATCTCGGCGAGCTGATTGCGTACGCCCCCGTACATATAGCGGTGGTCGACACCGTAGATCCGCTCGTCGATGGCCAGCGCGCGGTGGATGTCGGCGGTGGCGCGGGCGGTGTCGCCACGCTGGAGCTCGATCTCCGCCAGCCCGAAGAGGGCTTCGCTCGTCAGACTGTGACCCCCGGGGTTGAGCCGCTCTCCGCTGGCGATCGCCTCCCGGTACAGCGACTCGGCCGGCGCGAGATCGCCCCTATGCTGCAGCAGATCCGCCAGGTGCATCACGTTGATCATCACCTCGGGATGGTCGCCCCCCACGGCCCTCCGTTCGACGACGATGCCGTCGCGCAGATAGCGCTCGGCCCCGGGCTTTCCTTCGAGCCTCAACACCTCACCCAGCTCGGCGCTCAGCTCGCCGACCTCTGGGTGATCGGGACCGAGGCGGTCACGGTTGAGTCCGAGCGCCTGAGTGTAGAGCGATTCGGCGCCCTGCATGTCGGCCTCGATGAATCGTTGCCGGCCCAGCCGGCGCAACGCACGGGCAAGATCCAGCCGCTCATCCTCCGGGCTACCTCGCAGGATCCCGATCGCCTCGACGAGGAGGGACTCCGCCTCCGCCTCGTGACCCGACGATGCCAGGCTGGGTGCCGCGAGCGTCATCAGCGATCCCAGCGCGGGATCGTCATGCGCCAGTACCCGACGGCCGGTGCTCAGCGCCGCCCGCGCGAGCGAATCGCTCCTCGAGCGGCCGCCGTTCTGCTCGTTGATCAGGTCGGCGAGCATGGCCTGGTCCTCGGCGAGCCCGCGTCCGTTGTCCCCGGCTCGCAGGCGGAGTGCAATCGCGGAGTCGAGAACGCTCCCGGCCAGTGTGTACAACCCCAACCCCTCGTAGGAGCGTCCGATCACCGCCAGCAAGTCGGCCTCGAGGATCGGCTGCGCGCGCAGCTCGCTCCGGATTCGCACCACCGCGCTGTCGAGCACCTGGCGGACGGTCACCCCGGCGCCCTGACCCCGAAACGGGTCGGGCGAGCGCAGCAGCTCTGTCACGAACGCCGAGACCTGCTCGGCCCGGTCGCGCTCGGCCGCTGTCCGGGCGGACTGGACCGTCATGAGACCACCGAAGACCGTGAGCAGGAGCACGAGTCCGACCACGACTGCCACGCCGAGCGTGTGCCGCCGGAGAAACTTCGCCGCGCGATAACTCCACCGGTCGGCCTGGGCCTCGACCGGCAGGCCGTCGAGATGCCGGCGCAGATCCGCGGCCAGCGTCTCCACGCTGGGATAGCGGCGCTCCGGCTCCTTCCTGAGCGCCATCAGCACGATCACGTCGAGGTCGCCGCGGAGCCGTCGGCGGAGTCGCTCGCCGTCTGCGGCCACCGACGGCGGCTCGGGCGCCATCTCGAGCACGGCCTCTTCGATGTCGTGGTCGTGCCGGGTCTGCAGGCGGTAGGGCAGGCGGCCGCTGAGGAGCGAGTAGAGCATGACGCCGAGCGAGTACACGTCGCTCGCCACCGTGACCGGCTCGCCGCGCACCTGCTCGGGGCTCGCGTACTCCGGGGTCAGCGCCCGGCGGCCGACCTGCGTGAGCGTGGCTGCCGTCGCGTCCCCTTCCGCGAGCAGTTTCGCGATCCCGAAGTCGAGCAGCTTGACCCCGCCCTCGGACGTGACGAGCACGTTCGACGGCTTGAGGTCCCGGTGGACCACCAGGTTCCGGTGTGCGTACTGGACCGCGTCGCACACGGCCAGGAACAGCCGAAGACGGTCGTCCACGCCCAGACCCAGCCGGTCGCAGTAGCGGTCGATCGGCTCGCCCTCGACGTACTCCATGGCGAACCACGGGAGACCGTCGCCGGTGACGCCGCCGTCGAGCAGCTTCGCGATGTGGGGATGGTCCAGCGTGGCGAGGATCTGACGCTCTTCCAGGAAGCGGCGAACCAGGTGGGGATCGTCCATGCCGCGCCGCAGGAGCTTGAGGGCGACACGCTTCCGATACTGGTCGTCGGCGCGCTCGCCCAGATACACCACGCCCATCCCGCCGCGGCCGGCCTCTCGAAGGACCCGGTACGGACCGAGGCGCGTGCCTTCCAGGTGGGGCGCCGCCTCGGTCTCCGCCAGCCGTGCCAATGCGTACACCGCGTCGGGGGCCCCGCTGGGCAGCACGGCCTGGGCATCGGCGAATACCGCCACGAGCCGCTCCACCACCGCCTGCAGCTCGCCGTCGCCCGCGCACTGCTCGGTCAGCCAGGCGGTTCGGGCGACGGGCTCGAGCTCCAGGGCACCATCGAGGAGCGGCTGGATGGTGTGCCAGCGTTCCCGGGTGACGGACTCCGGCATGGCCCCTTTGGCGCTGTGCTGCTGTTGTGTTGATCGTGGGTCGAGACTGTCAGGAGGGAAGATGCCGCTCGGCGGGGGGAATCGCAATCCGTGCGAAAACCTGCGCGCGGCGCCGTGTCCTGGCGCCGCGCCTCCATCGGCTTAGGGCTTCGCCAGGGCCTGCTCGAGTGTCTGCGGCGGCGCTGGGAGCTGGCCGCGAGACCAGCCCCAGCTCATGCCGAGGGTCGATGCTAAAACTCGATCCGGACGATCTCCCCCGCTCCGGCTGGCGCACCGAATCCGAAGTTCGAGACGTAAAGCGCCCTATCCGGGCCGAACGTCATGGCGGTCGGGAACGAGAGTCCGGTTGCGATCACGGCCTGACCCCCATCGGGGTCGATCCGAACGACCCGGCCGCTTCCGATGTCGGCGGGCCCCGGGAAGCCGGGCGCCGTCATCGACTCGAGGGCGTACATGCGGTCGCGCGCGTCGAAGGCCAGCCCGAGCACGGTGGTGAGCCCATCGGCCCAGGTAGTGAGCGTGCCGGCGGGAGTCACCTTCCTGATCTGCTCCGTGCCTGGTGTCACGGGGAACGGGCCGAGGTTACCGAGGTAGAAGTTGCCGTGATAAGCGATTGCGGTCGGGCCCCACCATGGCTCTGAAGACATGTCCACCAATCGGCTGATCCCACCGCTCGTGGTGATGCGGTCGACCTCGCCGTGGTTCGGCTCCACCGCATAGATGTCGCCGCGCACCACAACCATGCTGTACCAGGTGCCGTCGGGCTCGAAATCGCCCGGGTCGGGATTCGCGACCGGATGCGCCCGCTGGAAGGCGCTCAGGTTCACAATGGGCGTCGTCGAACCGTTCGCATTCACGCGCAACAGCTCGTTGTCCGTTCCGATGAGGCCGTGGGAGCAGCCCGCGCCGGCTTCGATCGCGTACAGCTGACCACCCACGAACTTGACGTCGGATACGCCGCTCACGAGCGATCCTGACTCCGGCGAGGTCTGGCTGGACGGCAGCCCATTAGCCACGGTGGTACGGACCCCGTGTACATCGATCTTCGAGATTCGCGAGGTGAAGCCGCCGCTGTACGGACCGACCTCGCCCACTTGCGTACACTGCTCGGGCGTCGTGGTCAGGTCTCCTCCCAGGCCACCCTCCGCCACATAGAGGTAGCCGTCGGGTCCGAATGTCAGCCCGCGCGGGCTGTTCAACCCCCTCGCGAAAGTGGTCATGATGGGGGCGGCTGAACGCCGGGCCTCAGCGTCCGGAGGCGCGGCGGGGATCGAGCTGACTTCGACGGGTGTGGAGGAATCGCATCCTGCGAGACCGAGCGCCGCGACCAGCAGGGGGAGCGCGAAAGAACGTACCATGAGTATCTCCTGAGGGGGCTATCAGGAGATCGGAAAACGCCTCCTCAAACCCGAAATCGGGCCCGAGCCCGGAGCGCCGGTAGTCTCTCACGGTACGATACGGATCAATCCTGCGCCTGCATTCGTCCCGTCCTGGCAAATCCCGCGGCGACCGTTCAGAAGAGCCCGGCACGTCAGTGGTCGACTTTTTCGATCATTCCTGATGGCGGCGCGATCCCAAGGCTGGTGGAGTTCCTCGAGAAGTAGCCCGGCGGCGAACGGTCCGGATGTAACGGTGGAGCGTCAGGTGGGTTGTGACAGCCGCTCGAACCGTGGGTTGCCTTTGAGCGGTGAGAACTCGGGATCGATCCGGAGCCAGGCGGGCGAGAGATAGTAGGGAACGGCCATCAGCTTCTCGAGCTGATCGAGCGCCTTCTCTGGCTGGCCGGTGTGCAGGTAGATCCGCGTGAGCTGGTGCACGTAGTACGGACCGGTCTCCCCGTCCTTCTCGATCGGCACCATGGCCACCCCGCGCTGCCCCTCGGCGACTGCCTCGTCGCGCTTGCCGGCATAGGCCGCCGACCGCTCCGCCTCGCGTGCACTCATCGTCCGCTCCACGCTCGCCTCGTAGTCTCAGAAGGCTGTCGGCGTAGGGGACATTTCTGCTGGCGTACAGAGGGGACAGTATCAGTGGCGCTCAACAGGGTGGGCCGCGGGGCGCGTACCTCCGCCGACGTCTGGCCATTGCGGAATCTGACAAACTCGCTCGACGACTAACGCTCCGGCCCGCGCCTCGCCCCGGCGATCTGATCGGGCACCCGCTTGGGTAACGCGCCGGACTCGATGGCAATCGCCCTCATGGCCTCCAGCCATGCCACCCGTTCCTCGACGCTGAGCGCCAGCGTCGTCCGCAGCAACGCCTCGCGGTCCGGAGGCAGCCGGCTGGCCGGGCTCATCCGCCCTCGGCGCGCAGACGCTTGATTTCGATCAGTGATTCCACGTCGCTGAGATCCTCCGGGCGGCCGGCCTGACGCTTCAGGGTGATCAGATCATCGATCGAGGCGACGCGCACCGGCACCCCGCGCAGACTCATCACCACCGAGCGGGCCCACAGCTCGTCGAACGGCCGAGCCGGCCCGAGGTCTCGACTGCTCGAGTGGGCTACTACGGCGTGGGCTGGGGCGGGGGCCTAAGATGGCCTGATGCCGGCGATCGAGCCGCCCATCGAGCGTGCCGCGGGCATCGAGGTGCTGGAGGAGATCAATCGGAGCCGGATCGCTGAATGAGGCTGCGGCCTACCTCCCCACCCTCCCCTTCAACTCCCCCACCTAATTCTCCGCCACCACCATCTCCCCCTGCTGCGATGCGTCCCCTTCCCGCACCATCAGAAACCGCCGATCGTCCGGCGCCACCGCGTACGACGGAAACGAGCCGAAGCGCACGAACGCCGCCGTCGAGAAGAGCACGTGCTGCTCCCCCACCGAGACCGCCGCCGCCGCCGGCCGGATCTCGGCCGCGACCATCTCGCCCCTCCCGTTGATGTAGAACAGCTCACGGCCGCTGTTGGCCCACACCGGCTCGCTGCCACCGGCGGTGGACACCTGCCACTTGGCCGTCGCGGTCTCGGGGAATGGCCGGACGTACACCTCCATCGTCCCCGATTCGTTGGACCCGTACGCCAGCCAGTGCCCGTCGGGCGAGAGCGCCGGATAGAACTCCGTGGCGCCCGTGGCGACCAGCGGCACGAGCGCGGTGTCGCCCGTCTTGAGACCCAAGAGGTGGCCGCTGCCGGCCGAATTTCCCGACGTCCGGAGCAGGAGCCAGCGGCCGTCCCGCGACGGGACGATCTGGCCGAAGTCGATCTTGGACGGGACCAGTGGGCGCGCGGCTCCCGTGCCGTCCGCGATGCGTGTAGGGCACGCCTACGCCGGAGCCACCACGGTCACTGATGTAGAACACGTCGCGCCCATCGCGCGACCAGACGGGACGGACGCTCGAGGTGTCCCCGAAGGTGATCCGGGAGAACGGACCGGTCGGGAGCTGCTTGACCCAGATATCGGTCCTGCCGCTCCGGATCAGTCCCACCGCCACCTGCTTTCCATCCGGCGACAAGGCGATGCCATCGAGGATGCCCTGCGGGTCCCACGCCGCGTCGACCGGGAGCTGCGAAGGGGGAAGGTGCCCCGTGACTTGGCCGTAACACCGCCGAGCACCGACAGCATCGCCACGTGCTCGCCGGCGCCAGGGCCCCCTTCGCTTTATTTCCCACCACCCTCCACCAACTGTCGCCCCCAATTCTCCGCCACCACCAGCTCCCCCGGCTGCCCCGCCTCGCCCTCGCGCAGCACGACGAACCGCTTGTCGTCGGGGCTCAGGGAGTACGACGGGACCGGCCCACCCTGGACGAACTGCGAGGTCGAGAAGAGGGACCGCTGCTTGCCCACCGAAAAGGTGCCCCCCGCCGGGATCTCCGCCGAGACCATGTCGCCCTTGGCGTTGATATAGAGCAGCTCCCGGCCGGTGCTCGACCAGGCCGGCTCGGCGCCGCCCGCGGTGGACACCTGCCACTTGGCCGACGCGGTCTCGGGGAACGGGCGGACGTACACCTCCGCCGTCCCCGATTCGTTCGAGGAGTAGGCCAGCCACCGGCCGTCGGGCGAGAGCGCGGGATAGAGCTCCACGGCGGGCGTGGCCACCAGCGGCACGACAGTGGTGTCGCCCACCTTGAGCCCGAGGATATCGGGGCTGCCCGTGCCCGGCGCGGTGCGGAGGATCAGCCACCGGCCGTCCCGCGAGCTGGTGACCTGTCCGACATCCAGCGAGCTCATCAACCGCGGGGAGCCGGTGCCGTCCGCACGGCGGGCGTAGATCGGGCCGGCACCGCCGCCCGAGCGGTCCGAGGCATACAGGACGTCGCGCCCGTCGGCCGACCAGGCGGGCCGGCCACTCGAGGTGTCGGAAAAGGTGATCCGCGAGAACGGGCCCGAGGGGAGCCGCTTGACCCAGATGTCCCGCCGTCCGTCGCGCGTCAGCGACACCGCCAGGGCCTTGCCGTCCGGCGACAGGCTCACCGCTCCGATGACGCCCTGCGGATCCCACCCGGAGTCCACCGGCGTCACCAGGCCCTCGCGGGTCACCCACGCCGCACGACGGGACCCGAGGGTGCCGCCGGTGGTGTAGGCCAGCGTACCGTTCCGGGCGAGCGACAGGTCGATGTTGAAGCCGGCGTTCCGCACCCCGATCCCCTCGATCAGGGCGATCGGCGCGCCGGTGATCTGGAGCTTCTTCGGGTCGAACGGGATACCGATCAGCTTCCCGTCCGAGGTAACCACCAGGAGGTGGCCCGTGGGCGAGTAGGTCGCGAAGACGCCCCGGACCAGCGACCGCGCCGGGCCGTGCGGCAGCGGCATCGCCATGATCTCGAAGTCGGCCGGACTCTGGCCCACGTGGCGGAGCCGGAAGAGGATGCCTCCGGCGCCGGGGAGGACGTGCACCCACTCAGTCGCGACCTCCTTGGCCTTGGGCTGGATCCGGTAGACCGGCTCGATCTCCCCGCCCGTGGCCCGCATCCGGCCCAGCCCCGAGTCCACCTCGAAGTAGACGTAGCCGTCGTCGCCCCAGTCGCCCGAGCTGCTGTTGATCTTGTCGCTCAGCGTGACCGTCGGCGCGCCCGCCAGCGACGCGATCCGCAGCTCGGTGCCGTTCTTGATGAACCCCACCCGGTTGCCGTCCGGCGAGAAGAACGGGTTGGAGGCGCCGTCGGTCCCGGCGATCGGCGTCGCGTCGAGCTGGTCCATGCGCCGGACCCAGAGGCGGGTGCCGCCCTCCGCGGGCCCGATGTACGCCAGCGCGCGGCCATCGGCTGAAAGGGCGATACGCGCCCCGCCGGCGGCGTTGGGCGGCTGCAGCGCCTGGTTCGGCTTGAGCGCGAGACTGAACTGGCTCAGGAGCGGCACCGGCGCCGGGCGGAGCCAGCCCCAGAGGGACGAGGCGGCGGTCGCGGCCAGCGCCAGGCACAGCACCGGCACGAGCAGGCCCGGCCGGCGGCGTCCGCCCGGGCGGCCAGCCACGGCCGACCCGTCGGGCTCGGGGGCGGGCATGACCGCAGTCGAGACGTAACTCCGGTCCTTGAGCGCCTCGGCGAACTCGGCCGCGGTTGCGAAGCGGTCGGCCGGGAGCTTCTCCAAAGCGGTGAGCACCGCCGCCTCGACATGGCGCGGGATGGTGTGCCGCTGGGGGACGAGCGGACGCGGGCTCTCGGTCACCACCCGGGCCACCACCGCCTGTGCCGTGCTCCCCGTGAACGGCGGATCGCCCGTGAGCATCTCGTACAGCACGGCACCCAGGGCATAGACGTCCGAGCGGGCGGTGATCTCCCGCTCGCCCATCGCCTGCTCGGGGCTCATGTAGTGCGGCGTGCCCAGCGACATCCCGGTCTCGGTCATCCGGGCCCCGCTCGCCTTGCTCGCCGCCAGCGCGATCCCGAAGTCCGCCACCAGCGCCTGGCCGTCGTGGATCAGGATGTTCTCCGGCTTGATGTCCCGGTGCACCACCCCGTGCCGATGGGCATAGTCCAGCGCCGAGGCCACCTCGGTCGCGATCCGGACGGCGTCGGGCACCGGGAGCTGCTTCTCCCGGGTGAGCCGGTCGCGCAGCGTCTCGCCCTGGACGAACGGCATCACGTAGAAGAGGTAGGAATCCGCCTCGCCCGAGTCGAACAGCGGCAAGATGTGCGGGTGCTGCAGGTTGGCCGTGAGCTTGATCTCGGCCAGGAAGCGCTCGGCCCCGATCACCGCGGCCAGCTCGGGCCTAAGCACCTTGAGGGCGACCTTGCGGTCGTGGCGGAGGTCCTGGGCCAGGTAGACCGTGGCCATGCCGCCGGCGCCGATCTCGCGGTCGAGCCGGTAGCGGTCCGCCAGGGCGGATTGGAGCCGGGTGAGGAGCTCGGGCATGGGAGCGCTTTGTGGAGGGTGATGGAAGATGTCGGGGCGGGGCGGGGCTGGCTAGGGTGGGGCGGAGTGTCACCGGCAAGCCCCGAGCGCCAGCGGAGATACATTGGTAGGGATACGGAGGATCAGTTGTCATTTCTAGGGTTCGGCCGACGCAAGGACCCCGGCCTCGAACGGCAGAGGCAGGCCCTCCAGGTCCTGACGCCCGCCTTCAAGGACATTGAAGAGCGGCTCGCCGGCCTGGCGGACCTTCGCGTCTCATTCGCCGAGGTCTGGACGGACGTCGCTGAGATCAACGAGGTCCAGGCCAAGGTACCAGCGATGCGAGAGCTGCTCGGGTTGATGCAGCAGCGCGCCGATCACGCGACCCGGGAGCTGCCCAAGTTCGACGACTCGGTCAAACTGCTGGCGGGCGAGATCGCGTACGCCGACCGGCTGCTGCAGGACCTCGTTGCTACCTTGATGACGAAACAGGCGATGGTCAAGTCCGGGATAAAGCCATCGTGAGAAGCGCTCCTTGCCGGCACCGTACGATACAGCTATTTTCCACGGCCCATACAGCCTGAGGAGTCCCCGTGCCGCGGCGTGCTGCGCCACCCGTTCCCCGACGGTCCACCGGCCGAAAGAAGACGCTGCTCCTGAACCAGGAGCTGCTCGATCGCGCCCGGCGGGCGCTCGGCGCCCGCACGGAAACGGACACCGTGACGCAAGCCCTCGAGACCGTGGTGCAACGGGGCGAGCAGATCGCGGGCCTCCGCCGCCTGGCCTCCCTGGGTCCCGTCGACCCCGCACGCATCGCGGATTGACCGCAGTGCCCGACCTGTTCGTCGCCGACACCAACATCTACGTCGGCGCGGCCAACGATCCGGCATTCCGCGAGCAGTTCGAGACGTTCATCCTGGCGCACGGGCCGCTGCTCGTAAGCGCGGTCGTGGTCGCGGAAGTGCTCATCGGCATTCCCGATGCCGCCCAGCACACCGCAGCCGCCGGCGCGGTGACGGCGGGCGCCACCGCGCTGGTGCCGTCGGATGCCGATTGGATCGCCGCGGCGGGGACCGTATCCCGCCTCGGCGGCGAGCGCGTCACCAAGAGCCGGTCGTTCTGGAACGACGCCCTGCTCGCCGCGCAGTGCGCGCGCCTCGGAGCCACCCTGGTCACGGGCAACGCTCCGGATTTTCGGCGCCTTGGGCGGCACCTCGCGCTGCGGGCGATGGCGCCGTTCCCCCGCTGAGGGGCAGACTCCGCCAAGCCATGCCCATGCCCGCCCGTCACGCCGTCACCCTCGCTCTGGCAACGCTCGCCCTGGGCGCCGGGCCGCGCTCGCCGGCCACACGCGATGCCCCGGGTGCGGTCGAGCGCATCGTGGCCAACCCGAACCGGATCCCCGCCGGCCGGCTGCGCCACGGCGTCCTCACCCTCAACCTCGAGCTCCGCACCGGCATGTTCCGCCCCCACGCCGCCGACGGCCCCGGCGTCGAGGTCCAGGCGTTCGCCGAGGCCGGACGGCCGCTGCAGATCCCCGGCCCCCTCATCCGGGTGCCCGAGGGCACCGTCATCCGCGCTACCATCCGGAACCGCCTGCGCGATTCGACCCTCGTGTTGCACGGCTTCGCCGCCCGTCCCGGCGCATCTGACGACAGCATTCGCGTGCCGCCCGGCGCCACGCGGACCGTCCGATTCGAGGCGGGCCGGGCCGGCACCTACTACTACTGGGGCACCACCACCGGCAAGGCCATGAAGGACGACCGGTGGATCGACAGCCAGCTCTCGGGCGGCTTCATCGTCGACTCCGCCGGCGTCACGCCGCCACAGGACGAGCGCGTCTTCATCATGGGACTCTGGCTCAAGCCCGCCGACACCTTGGCGCACGACCCAGGTGGCGAGTTCATGGTGATCAACGGGAAGTCCTGGCCCGACACCGAACGCCTCGACTACACCGTGGGCGACAGCGTGCACTGGCGCTGGCTCAACCCGACCTCGAGCTCACACCCCATGCACCTGCACGGCTTCTACTTCGAGGTCGACAGCCGGGGGAGCTGGGCCGGCGACACGGTCTACCCGCCCGACCAGCGCCGCATGGCGGTCACCGAGCTCATGCCACCCGGCGCCACCATGACCGTGCGATGGTCACCGGTGCGGCCGGGAAACTGGCTCTTTCATTGCCACTTCGCGTTTCACATCTCGAGCGAGCAGCTGCTCTCGGCGCCGCCGGACACCGCGGGCGCGCACTCCGGCGGTCACGCCATGCACCGGATGGCCGGCCTGGTGCTCGGCCTGCACGTGTCCCCGCGCGCGACCGGAAGCGCCACGGCACCGTCCGTCGCCATGGCGCCCAGGCAACTCCGGCTGCTGGTCCAGCCGGCGCCCGCGCCCGCCGACTCGGCGCATCTCATGGGGTACGTCCTGCAGGAGGGGAATGCGGAGCCGGCGCCGGACTCCGCTCCCATCCCCGGACCGACGCTGGTGCTCGAGCGCGGCCGCCCCGCGCGCATCAGGGTGGTCAACCGGCTGGCCGAGCCGACGGCGGTGCACTGGCACGGGATCGAGCTGGAGAGCTACTCCGACGGCGTGCCGGCGTGGAGCGGGACGGCCGACCGCCTGTTCCAGCCGATCGCGCCGGGCGACTCGTTCGCCGCCGAGTTCACGCCGCCGAGGTCGGGGACGTTCATCTACCATGCGCACTCGAACGAGCTGACCCAGATCCAGGGCGGCCTCTACGGCGCGCTGATCGTGGTGGATCCCGGCACCACCTACGACACGGCGAGCAACCGGCTGGTGCTGGTCGGCGGCCTGGCGCGGCACGACAGCGCATTCGGCGTGGCGAACGGACGGCTCGACCCGGCACCGATCGACATCCGCGCCGGCCGCACCTATCGCTTCCGGCTGATCAACATGGGCGACGCGCGGACCTACTTCGCCCTGCGCCGTCCCCTGCCCGACTCGTCGATCGTAGCGTGGCGCGCCGTGGCCAAGGACGGCGCCGACCTGCCGCCCTCGCAGGCCGTGGTGCGCACCGAACGGCTGCTGACGGGGCCGGGAGAGACCGCGGACTTCGAGGTGAGAGCGGATGAGCCTGGGGACTTGAGGCTCGAGCTCGATGCGCCGTTCGCGGGGTGGCGGCTCGAGGTGCCGGTTCGGGTGCGCTAGCCCGGGTCGAGATCAGGGCGCCGGGCAAGCG
>DATAOI010000097.1 GCA_036265815.1 Gemmatimonadales bacterium | reverse complement strand
CTGAGCTTCACGGCCGATGCCACCGGGCTCACCGTGACCGCCCCCAGCTCGAGCAACCGGGCGCCGCCGGGCCACTACATGGTCTTCATCCTCAACGGCAGCGACGTGCCCTCGGTGGCCAAGATCATCCGGCTGTTCTAGGGTCGGGCTCCGGCGGGACGCTTGCGCCTGGGCCGGCGCTCGCGCGAAACTTCGTCATGCTTACGTTGCCTGCACAGGCGTTCGCGCTGGTCGGGGTCCTCACGTTCCAGACCCCGACTGCTGTCCCTGCCACCCCCCCAGTCCTGGACAGTGTAGTCGTGCCGGTGGCTTTCAGCGCCACCGGCGGCAGTATCACCCGGAGTGGCCTCTACACCGCCGGGGCCACCGCGGGCACCTACCGGGTGATCGCCTCCTCCACTGGACTCGCCGATACGGCGGTCGTGACGCTCACGTCATCGGCCAAGGCCGCCACAGTGACCCGCGCACCGAGCGGTCAGGGCATCCCCTTCGGACCCTCCGGCGGATTCAACGGGAGCACCGGCTGGAAGCCCGGCATGGAGCCATTCACCGGCACCATTTCCGGTACCAGCCCGGACGCCATCATCACTCAGTTGAACACCGCGCGAGCGGCACACCGGCACGTGATCTTCAACATGACGGGCGGTTCGCATAACCGGTATCTCACCGGCGGCGAGTTCGACAGAGGCAAATGGCAGGCGGTGATGGACGGCTATGACACGCCGGAGATCAAAGCGGCAGTTGCGGCGGCGGTCGCCGATGGAACGCTCCTGGGGAACTCGGTGATGGATGAGCCCAATGTGCACGGCCTGGGAGACGGAAACACCTGGGGGCCGTCGGGCACGATGACCAAGGCCCGGGTCGACTCGATGTGTGCCGTGGTCAAGGCCCTGTTTCCGACCCTTCCCGTTGGGGTGGGCCACCAACACGACGCCTTCCAGCCGCAGGCGTCCTACCGGGTGTGCGAGTTCATCATCGACCAGTATTCTTCCCGTGCCGGGGATGTCACGGCGTTCCGGGACGCGGGTCTGGCGCTTGCCCGGCGGGACCACCACGCGATCGTCTTCAGCATGAACATCCTGAACGGCGGTATCCAAGCCGTTCGCGATGGCTCGTGGAACTGTCCCACCCCGTCCACCGGTGGACGGGGGACCGGCGACCCCAACTGCCGCATGACGGCGGAGCAGGTGCGAACCGTCGGCCTCACCCTTGGCCCGGCCGGCTGTGCCCTGCTCATGTGGCGGTACGACCGGGACTTCATGTCCAACCCGGAGAACGAACAGGCGTTCAAGGACGTGGGCGCGCGGCTGGCTGCATTACCGGGCAGGCCGTGCACCCGGTCGTAACCAGCCGATCAGATCTCCCAATTCGACAACACTAGCCCGCGCTTGGGCGGTGCGTGTGGCAGCTCCCGCAGGATCATCCGCAGATCGGTCCAGTGCACCCGGTATCCCGCGGCGATGAGCCGGAGGTAGGCCTCCGCATACTCGGTCTGGCAGCGGATGGCGACGCGTCCGACCCGCTCGACCGCGGCGGTGCCGTGCAGGACCTCGAGCAGTCGCTCGAACGTCGAGAGGCTCCGCGCCACCAGCTTGAGCACCCGCACCTCGTCCTTGGCCCGGCCGGCCGCCAGCGGCGTGGAATGCCAGAGCGCGAACCCCAGGAGCTCCCCGCCCTCGCGCACCAGCGTGGTGTCGCCGATGTTGAGCTCATGGGTGAGAGTAATCTCCCGGGAGAAATCGACGCCTGGCGCCAGCTCGTCGGTGAGCCGCCGGCACTCCTCCACCCCTCGTTCCAGTGAATTCCCCGTGGTCGAGAGCAGCTCGGGCGCGGCTCCGACCCGCCGCGGCACATCGTGCACCAGGGTGACGGTGAGCGGGCCGGGCACCAACCCGAGACGGCTGTAGAACCCGATGTTCTCCACCGTCCTGGGCATCGTCTCGAGCCCGATGGTCTGGACGCCCTGCGCCTTGAGCCACTCGATGCCGACCCGCACCATAGTGGAGCCGAGCCCCTCCCCCTGACGATCCGGCCGGACGGCGAGCGGACCCATCCAGCCTTCGGCTCCGGATTGGTGGACCATATTGAAGGCGACCATCTGCCCCTCGCCATCCCGCCAGATCATGGCGCCGTTGCCGGCATCCTCGATGGCGTAGCGCCAGACCAGCTTGTTCAGGTGCGGCACCCGGACGCCGACCAGCCCGTCCCGGCTGTAGCGGTCGGTGAACGCGTCGGCAAAGACCCGATTGAGCGGCTCGATATCGCGCAGCCCGGGCCGGTCCGGCCCGCGAAGGCTCCGGTCAGGCCGCCACATCATGTCCTCCCAGCGGATCCTCCCGCACCGTCGCGACGCCGCTCGCCAGATCGAAGCCCACCCGCACCACCCGGTCGAAACCCTCCCGCACGGAGTCGATGTGGGTGATCAGGATGACCTGGGGGAAACGGTCGGCCAGGCTGCGCAGCAGATCCACCACCGAGGCGCGGCGCTCCTCGTCGAGCGAGCCGAAGATCTCGTCCAACACCAGCAGCGATAGCGGCTGACCCGCCCGCTCCGCGATCATCTGACTGATCGCGAGCCGCAGCGCCAGATTGGCCACGTCCTCCTCGCCGCCCGAGATGACCGCCTTGGCCTCACCATCGTCCAGCAGGGTCGCGACATAGTCTTCGTCCAGCTCCAGGTCGGTGTAGCGACCATTGGTCAAGTCGCGCAGGAAGCCGGAAGCGAGCTCGGACAGGTCGGGGCGGAGGGCGGCGTTCAGGTCGGTCCGCAGATCGGTGAGCGCGCGGTCGAGCTCCTGGTGCAGCGCCAGCTCCGCCGCGGTGGCGGCCGCCTCGCGTTCCCGCTCCACCCGCTCAGCCCTGCGGCGAGCGATCTCGGCGATCAATTCCGCGGCCGCCGCGCTCTCGCCGCGAGCCCGCACCAGCGCGAGCTCCGCCTCCCGCCGGCCGTGCTCGGCGGTGAGCTCCGCCTCCCGGGCCGCGCGATACATGGGCTCATTGTACCCCAGCTCCGCCAACCGCCCCTCCAGCAGGGCCTGCCGCGCGGCTGCGGCGTCGCGCTCGCCATGGGCGGTTTCCAGCTCGGCGGTGACCACGCTGCCGCGGTCGACCAGGCCACGCAGGCGCTCGGCCTGCAGCGCGAGCGGCTCCAGCTCGCGGATCTGCCCGATGACGGCCTCGTGGCGGCCCTGGTCGTAGGACCCCAGCAGCAGACCGAGCGACGCCTCCAGCTCATGGGTGCGGAGCACCAGGCGCTCGTGCTCCTCGTGGAGGTGTCCCGCTTCCTGGGTCTGTGCGTCGAGCCGGCCCAGCTCCGCGATGGCGTTGGAGAGCTCCCGCTCCACTTCGATGCGGCGGTGCTCGACCTCCTCCAGCTCGCGCGGCTCGGCCTGCAGCTGCTCGATGCGCTGCTTGTAGAAATTGCCGTTGGAGACGACCTCCTCGATCTGCCGGTCGAGCAACTGGAGCACGGTGCCGTACTCCTTGCCCAAGGGCCGGGTGCAGGTGGGGCAGTCGCCTTCCGGGCCGGCCTTCACGATTCGCTGGCGCTGGTCCTTGAGCTCCTGGTATTGATCGAGGAGTCCTTGCCGCTTGGTCCGGGCATCCTGTGCGTCCTGCACCCAGGCGGTCCGGGCGGCCTCGGCGTCGAGGGCGAGCCCGGTGAGTGAGGCACGGAGATCGTTGACCCGCTCGCGAGAGCTCTCCACGGCCGCGCGGGTGGGGATCCGATCCATCCGCTCTTCCACCGAGGCGAGATGGGTACGCACCTCGGAGAGCTGGGCCAGCAACCCCTTGCGGGCCGCCCACGCTTCGGCCTGGCGACCGAGCGTCGCCGCCTCGTTCCGAAGGTCCGGCAGCGGGGCGAGCCGGCCGGTGAGCTCTTCCAGGTTGTGGGCCGCGAGCGCGGCTTCCTCCATCTGCCGCTCCAGGCGCCCGACCCGGTCGGAGGCGGCACCCACCTGATGCCGGGCTACCGTGAGTTCGGCGTCCAGGGCGAGCGCGCTCTCCCGCAAGACCTGGACACGCTCCCACCGGGGGCGTACCTCGAGCAGCAGGCGCTCGGCCCCGGCCAACGTATCGGCGGTCGCAGTTTCGGCGGTCGCGGCGGCCGCGATCCGCTGCCGGGCGCGCTGCTCAGCAGTATCGAGCTCGCTGGGATCGACCAGGCCGGCGCGGAGCGCCTCGAGCCGGGCGCGCAGCGATGCCCGGCGCTCCTTCAGCCGCTCCTGCGCCGCGCGGAGGCGCTCGTATCCCAGCACGCGGGAGAGGAACTGGGCGCGCTCCGGCGCGCTCATCGCCGCCATCACGGCGAGCTCCTTCTGGCCGGTGAAATAGGTGTTGAAGAACTCCTCGCGGGTCATGCCGAGGAGCCGGGTCACCCGCTCGGTGACGGCACCGAGCGAATTGGCGATGGGCGCGGGATCGCCGTCCTGGTAGAGCTCGGCGCCGTTGAGCGACCGGACCACGCGATACTGGTGAGGACCGAGGCTGAACTCCATCTCCACCTCGACCTTGGCGCGGGGCGGCGCGCCCCGGCGGCGGATGGTCTCCCGGCTGCCGCGAGCCGCCGGCATGCCGTACATCGCCCAGGCGATAGCCTCGAGAATGGTGGTCTTCCCGGCGCCGTTGGGCCCGATGATGCCAGTGAGCCCCGCGCCGAGCTCCAGGTCGGTGTGCTCATGCTGGCGGAAGTTGCAGAGGCGGATCCGGTTGATCTGCATCAGGACCCTGCCAGGTCCCGCTCGACCGCGTCGATCAACTCCTCGCCCAGGTGCACGAACGCCTCGCGGTCGAGCTCCGCTGGAAGGGGACGGCCGCTCAGATAGGATCGCACCAGCTCGGGAAGGGTCTGCCGCCGCCCCGGCGCGCCCACGCCAACGCTGCGGTTGACCTCGGGACGACGAACGTCCAGGTGCAGGTGCAGCGCCGTGGACTTGAATCCGCGAATCATGGAATGATTCAGCTCCCGTCCGACGTGACGCGGCACGTTGTACACGACCAGGCGGACGATCTTGTCGGCGAGTCCACCGGAGATGGCGTGCAGCCGCTCGGCGATCTGGACATCGATCGCGGCCGCGGAGAGTCCTTCCCCATCCAGCGGTGCCAGGTCCAGGATCGCCCGGGCAGGGGCCACCGGCCGGCGCTCGACCTTGCCGCGCTCGAGATCGGCCAGCAGCCAGCCCTTTCCGGAAGATCCGCGCTCCCGCTCGTCGGCCAGCTCGCCCCAGAGGTTGGGGCTCACGTAATCGAGCGATCCGGCATACCAGACCCGGGGAGCCACCTCGTGCTGCACGTGGTAGTGCCCCAGTGCGACATAGCTCCACTCCCCCCGACCGCCCAGCTCCCGCAGGTCGATGAGCGCTCCGCCGTATTCCGCCGCGCTCCGGTCAAAGGGAAAGACGCCCGCCACCTCGCCATGGAGCAGCAGCACGCGGTTCCGCTCCGGGCCCTCGGGGGTGAGCGATGGGCGGTCCGCCGCGGTGAGCGCCTGGTGCGGCACCGCGAGGATCGAGAGGTCCAGCGCCGGATAGACGAGCCGGCGGGGCTGGTCGACTGCCACGTCCACACCGAGCTCCTCGAAGAGTCGAAGAATCGACCCGGTCTCCGCCGAGCGTGGGGTATCGTGGTTTCCGGCGATCAACACGACCGGCGCGTCGGGGATCGCCTCACGCAGCCGCTGAAACTGGCGGAAGGCGAAGACGATCGCCGAGTTGGTGGGCCGGACGGAGTGGAAGAGATCACCTGCCACCACGACCGCGTCGGGCCGGGCGGCGATCACGTCATCGATGGCAGCCCGAAAGGCCTTCGCGATGTCGGCTTCGCGCTGGTTGATGCCGGCAGGGGTCTGCCGATGGTACTGCCGTATGCCGAGATGGGGATCGGCGAGATGAGCCAGTTTCACCCACGTAATGTCTCGTGACCGGGGGATTTATCAAGGTCTCACGAGTCGGTGAAACGGGCGCTCGGGCAACGAGTTAGAGCGTCAGGCCTGGCCGCCGGAGCGGCGGGCGGCGAGTGCCTCCCGAAGGCGCTGGCCCAGTTGGCTGGCATCAAACGGTTTTTGCAGGTAGGGCACACCCGGCGCCAGCAGCCCGCGGCGAGCAATCTCGTCATCGGTAAAACCGGACATGAGCACCACCGGGAGGTCGACACCGGAAGCGGCGATGCGACTGGCGAGCTCGGACCCGCCCATCTCCGGCATCACCACGTCTGCCAGCACGACGTCGATCGGCTGATCCGGTCTCGCGAGGATCTCCAGCGCTTCGCCTCCGTGCCGCGCCTCCACCACCGAGTAGCCTTGAACCTCGAGCAGGCGGACGGTGAGCGGCCGGACCAAGTCGTCGTCCTCGACCACCAGGACGGTCTCTGCTCCGCCCGCCCCCTGAAGGGCACCGGGTTGGTGATCGGCCGGGGCATCGGAATCGGTGGCAGGGAAGTAGAGCTTGAAGGTTGTGCCGTGCGCCGGCTCGCTGTACACCCAGATGAAGCCGTTGCTCTGTTTGACCAGCCCATAGACCATGGAAAGGCCGAGGCCGGTGCCCTGCCCCACCGGCTTCGTGGTGAAGAACGGTTCGAAGATCCGAGTCTGGACATCGTGCGGAATCCCGCTGCCCGTGTCGGTCACGGCCATCTGTACATAGCGGCCCGGCGGCACCCGGACACCGGCATGACGACCGGCATAGGCATCGTCGAGACGCACGTTCGCCGTCTGAATGGCCAGCCAGCCACCGGATGTCATCGCGTCCCGCGCATTGATCGTAAGATTGATCAGCACCTGCTCGATCTGTCCCCGATCGGCATAGACCCGCCACAGATCGGGAGCGAGCGTCAGGTCCAGCCGTTTGTCGGCTCCCAACAGCCGCAGGAGGATCGGCCGGAGCTGTTCCAGTACGCCGTTGAGCCCGAGGGCCTGGGGTTGGAGCATCTGCCGGCGGCTGAAGGCGAGCAACTGTCCGGTGACCATCGCGGCACGTGCCGCGGCCTTCCGAACCTGCAGCAGGTCGGCGTACCGGTCGTCTCCCTGGTCCAAGGTGGGCAGAATGATGTCGGAGAAACCGAGGATCACGGTCATCATGTTGTTGACTTCGTGTGCGACCCCGCCGGCCAATCGCCCCACCGCGTCCATACGGTGCGCCTGGCGAAGCTGCTCTTCGACCTCCCGGCGGCGGGTGACGTCCACACAGGCGCCGGTCATGGTGACGGGATCTCCCTCGGCGTCGTAGAATACCTGGCCGTGCGCCCGGATCCAGCGCAGCCCGCCGTCGGACCGCATCACCCGGAATTCGATGTCCAGGTCGGCGCCACTCTGCGCCGATTGACTGAAGGCGGCCCGGACCGCCTCGTAGTCCTCCGGATGGACCCGGTCGAGAACATCCTGCATCGTTTGAACCGACTCGCCGGCCTCCAGCCCGAGCATCCGGCTCAAGCCTTTGTCGAGATCCTCCTCGTTGGTGAGGAGGTTCCACCGCCACGTCCCCATGCCGGCCGCGTCCAAGGCGGTCATGAGCCGATGCTCGGTCTCCCGCAGCCGTTCCTCACTGGCCCGGAGGAGCTCCGTCGAGCGCCGCTCGGCGGTGCTGTCGCGCATCACCTTGGCGAATCCCTCCAACCCTCCCGAGGCGTCACGGAGCGCGCTCGTGATGCCCGAGGCCCAGAACTCCGTGCCATCCTTGCGCAGCATCCATCGATCATCGCTCGCCTGGCCGTCACGCGCCGCGGTCTCCAGCTCACTCTCCGGCACCATCGCCGCGCGATCCCGGACGGGGAAAAGCCGCCACGCCGGTAGACCGATGAACTCCCGTTCCGAGTAGCCGAGCACCCGCTCGACCCCCTGATTCCAGGTCACGGTATAGCCACGCGGGTCGATCATGAAAATCGCATAGTCCTTGACCTGCTCGACCCATGCCCGCCACGGGTCCACGCGGGCCGACGCCTGTGGCGCCATGGATGGGAAGTCTGGAGTGGGTCCGGACATCAGAGACTCGCGACGGAGGAACCGCGGCACACCGGGGCTGGTTGGGGAAGGTCGAGAGGAAGTCGAGACCGCGCTGTGACCCACGTCCCCACGGTCAACCGGGGGCGATCTAGAAACCGTACCCGTCGTCGGCCCGTTTGACCGCGGGGATACCCCGGCGGCCCTGCACCACCTCGCCGTTGACCCGGCGGCCGAGACAGGCGATGAAGAAGGCGAGCGGCTCCGCCGCACGTTCCCGCCGGGTGGCCGCGAGGGCGCGGCGCACCTCGTCCTCCCGCCGGCCATCCACCAGAGCGCGCACCGCGTCGGCCGAGACCCCGCGGTCCATGCCGCGGAGCTGGCGCGCGACCGCATCGGCAAAGGCGAGCTCGGTGGCCGGGGGGAACCGCTCGATCCCTTCCCGGCTGCTCAGCACGGCCGGCCGGGGGAACTTGACGAAGATCGGCTGGGTAAAGTGGGGATGGCGCAGCATCAGCTCGCCCTTGGGCAGGGTGGCGAGCTTGATCTTGGTGGCCGGTGAGACCGCCGCGTACCCCGGCGTGGTGAGCTCGTCCATGTCCATCCGGCCGTACACGGCGGTGCCCGCGTTGCCCACCACCCGCCGCTGCACTTGAGAGCGGAACTGCTGGGCGGAGAAGAGCACCAGCCCGAGATAGCGGCCCCGCTCGGAGAGATCGAGCAGCATCTTCCGCACGTAGGTGTCGGCGCCATCGGCCGGGGCGTACTTGTTGAGCTCGTCGACGAAGACCACCACGTGATCGACGCCCAGATCGCGGCGCTCGAGGTGCTCCCGCAGCTTGGAGACGATCCGGGCGAACACCAGATCCTGGGCCAGCGGGTCGAGTCCGGCGACGTCCACCACATGAACGCCGCGGTCCCGGAAGGCGCCCCAGGGCAGATCGTGCGCGTCCCCGTCGTCGGTCACCAGTCCCTTGGAGCGCGTCGAAATGTTGGTGAGCCGGTTGCGGACCTTGCGGATGGTAGCGAGATGATGGGTCTTCCAGACCTCGGCGCCTTTCCCCAGGACCTCCATGAAGTCGAAGATGGCGCGGAAGAACTCCTCCAGGTCGGCAAAGCTCTGCACCCGAAAAGGCTTGCCTCGCAACATGTCGTCCTGGTACTCCCGTCCCACCACCCGTTCCGCCAGAAAGTCGATGAAAGCGTCTGCCTTGGCGTCTACGTCGTCGCGATTGAGGACCACCTCGGCGTAGTCCAGCACCTCTCGCAGGCCCCACACCAGCGGCTCCGTGTTGGCCGACAGCGCGTCGTTGGTGCGTAGCGTATTCAGGTTCACGCCGTCGGCCTTGAAGGGCGCGTAGTAATGCACGTCGCCGAAGGGCTCCGGGCGGAGACCGAGCTTGGCGTAGAGCCGGCAATCCTCCTCGGCAAGGGTCGCGGGCTGATCGAGGAAGCAGAGGTCGGGGCCCTTCACGTTGAAGCAGAGCGCGGCAACCGACCCCTTATGCGGTGGGAAGGTCTGAAAGATGCTCGCGAGGAGGAACTCCACCGCGCTGGTCTTGGTGGCCAGCCCGGAGACCCCGGTGATGTTGAGGTGGGCCGCCTCGGGGCCGAGGAGGAAATCGCAGTCGAGGTACACCGGCGACTCGTGCCCGCCGGCAGCATACAATCCCACGGGGATGCCCGTCGGGCGCGCGCCGGTGGTGTAGCTGTCCATCCGGAGGGCCAGCAGCACGTCTGCGTCGGAGGCGAGCCAGACCGAGCCGAGCGGCACCGGCTGCAGCGGCTCCTCCGGAATCTGCCGGAGCACGGCCGCCGTGAAGAGCCGGATTTCCGCGCGCCGGCTCGGCTCGATGCCGGCGGCCACCGGATCTCCATCGCTTCCGATGACCGCGTGCAGCGGCGTGGCGAGATCGGAGTAGGCGAAGCCGTCGGTCACGACTCCGTAGACGATGCGCTCCGCTTCCTCGACTCGGACGATGGCGCCGATCCCGATGGGCGACTCCCGCGCGGTCCAGAAGTGGAACTGGTGCGGCGTGGAAGGCTTGAGCTCGGTGGCGACGACACGGCCGATGGGTGGGGCGGGATGGGGCATGGGAGGAAATGTGTCTCGCCGGGCGGGAAACCTGTAGGGGCTACCGAGCGTCAGCCGAGGGCGCGAACCTGCGCGCGAAGGTAGCTCTCGACCGAGTGGATGCCGTAGAGCAGACGATCCCAGCGCGCGTCCGGCGCACTGAGCGGCGCCCGCTCCGCCAGGAGCCACCGGGATAGAAGGCCGGCCATCGCCGGTGTGCCGTTGACCGGAGCAACTTCGATGCGTACCAGCCCGTGAAACAGGTCCTTCCCCTCCCAAGGCCAGAGTCGGAGTGCCCAGGCGTGCACCGGCGTGAGACTCCGGGTCTGCGGAACATAGAGCGAGGAGCGATGGCCCTGGGGCAGCCGGAGGTAACGATCCAGGTCGGCTCCGTCGAACGGCAGCGTGGCGTGGCTCTTCGCGACACCCACCATGCGGGGGTCGGCCGACCAGACGGGGCTCTCGGTCAGCGAGCCATCCACGATCAGCCATCCATCGGAGCGGGCACGGTAGCGGTCGCCGATCGACAGCTCCAGTGCGCCCCGGGCCCGGTCGAGCGCGCGGGCCGCGTTCGCCTGATCCCGGATGGGGTGCGGCGGCTCGTCCTCGGGTAGCGCCAATAATTGGAAGCGGGAGAGGGCGTCGCCGGCGGCCTCCAGCGCGGCGGGCCGCCCGATGGCCAGCAAGCGCCGATCCTCCACCACCGTGGTGAGCCGGGCATCGCGCCGCTCGCGGACCGCGGCCGCGATCTCGCCAACCACGATGACCGACGCGCCGGCGTAGGCGAGCAGCTCGGAGCGCTGCACCCCGTCGAGGAAGGCGAGCGGGTCGGGCCAGGGCTCCGCCGCATCTACCGGAATCCACTGGAGCGGGGCGCCCTCCAGCAGCCGTGCCTGCCGAATGCAGGCGTCCTCGGTCCGCCCGCCGCTCGCGTCCGGCACCGCGGAAGCCGGTGTGAGGCCTCGCAGGGCCAGAACCCGGCGCAGATTGGTCAGATTGACAGGGTCCATGTATGGGCAAAGCTAGCCCAGCCACCGGCGCTCGGCATCTTGCCGCCTGCGCTCGCCGGCATATAGACTAGATTGACTATACACCGGGCCCACCGCTACGTAACCGAAGCATCGCCGCTGCTGTGAGGTCAACGTGACCGCCAACCGCCTCGAGTCGGTGTACCAGCCGCAGGATGGTCAGCGCACCGTCTCTGCAGAGCAACTCGCGGCCCTGCGCGCCACCTTCAAGTCGTTACGGCGCGACGGACGGCAGATCATCGGACAGATCCGCGATTCGCTGGACCAGATGCGACACCTGCGGGCGCGACTCTTGGAGCAGCGCACGGCCACGGCGAACTCGCGCGGGCTCAAGGGACCGCCGCGCGGCGCCTCCCTCCAGTCCACCTACGGCTTCACTCCCCGGGAACTCCAGGTGGCCATGCTGCTCGCCAGCGGCCGCTCCAACGTTGCGATCGCGGCGGCGTTGCGGATCAGCCCCCACACCGCACGACACCACACCCAGCGGGTGCTGGTCAAGCTTGGCGTCCACTCGCGAGCCGCGGCGGGCGCTCTGCTCCGCGGCTGAACCGCACTACTTTCGCACCGCCACTCCTCTGCTGCACCTCAGTTTCCCGCGATAGGCAGTTCAAACTACGGGCGAAAGTCGTTCTGCACGGAAGCCAGGCACGGACAGGTAAGCAGCTCGCTGGTCACACTCCCTCATTTACATACTGATTCGCCCCGGCACTCGCCCGAGTCAGCGAGTGATCTTCAAGCAAGTGAAGTTCTGGCATGAGGGTATTTGGTAACCACCGGATGAGCACCGGCTCACCCCTGGTGCAACGTCGTGCATCTTGCAGTCGATCTTGCCGCTTGAGGCAATCCCCACGGAATAGCCGGAGGTTTTGAGCCATCCGCGTACCGGCATTGAACTTGCCCCGTCCCGAGCCGGTTATTGGCCGCGGTCCCACCGCACGGCTTCTCCCACACGGACGATATGGCTTCCTCGGGCATCCGGCTCGCTGTTCGATCCCTGCAGTTCGTCCGGCCGTACCGCCGGCCTTTAGTCACCGTCATTGTCCTCGCGCTCGTGCTCGCCACCCTGAGCGCCATCGACCCGCTCCTCATGAAATACCTGTTCGACCAGCTCGGCACCGCGGGCGGTGCCCACGCGTTCGCGGTCGCCATGGCAGGGCTGCTGGTGCTTGAGCTGGTGCGCGCCGGCCTCCAGAGCTGGCTGGGGATGCGCAGCTGGGACGTGCGACTCGGCGTGGAGTACAGCGTCCGCGAGCAGGTGGTGAGCAAGCTCAACTCGCTGCCGGTCGCCTTCCATCAGAAGGAGGGGGTGGGCGGCACGGTGAACCGGATCAATCAGGGAATCACCGGCTATGTGACCGCCTTCAGCGATATCGCCTTCAACCTGTTGCCGACCCTGCTCTACCTGGGGCTCTCGATCACCGCGATGCTCCAGCTGGAGTGGCGGCTCGCCGCGGTGGTGATCCTGTTCACCCCGATTCCCGCCCTGATCGGTGCGCGGGCCGCGCCGGAGCAGATCCAGCGAGAGCGCCGATTGGTGGAGCGCTGGAGCTCGATCTACTCCCGCTTCAACGAAGTTCTGGCCGGGATGATGACGGTCAAGGGCTTCGGCATGGAGCAGGCGGAGATGACCCGGTTCCTGAGCGGCGTCCGGCAGGGCAATGAAGTGGTCCGGCGAGGAGTACGCACCGACACCCGGAACGCCGCGTTCCGGAACCTGGCTGCCACCTCGGCGCGTCTGGCCGCGCTGGCGTTAGGCGGCTATCTCGCCTTTCGGGGACAACTGACCCTGGGTACGCTGATCGCGTTCCTGGGCTATATCGGCGGCCTGTTTGGGCCGGTGCAGGGGCTGACCAACACGTACCAGACGCTGCGGAAGGCCACCGTCTCCCTGGAGTCGCTGTACGCAATACTGGACGCCGAGGACGTGGTCGGCGACCGGCCGGACGCGGCGGACGTGCCGCCATTCCAGGGCGAGGTCCAGTTCCGCGACCTCACCTTCGCCTACCAGCCGGGCGCCCCGGTGCTCCAGGGCGTCAACCTCAGCGTTCCCCCGGGCGAAACCATCGCGCTGATCGGCCCGAGCGGAAGCGGGAAGACGACGCTCATGACGCTGCTACAGCGCCTGCATGCCGTGTCGCCCGGGTCGATCACCATCGACGGTACCGACATCTGCGCCATGACCCAGCAGTCGTTGCGCAGTCAGATCGGCGTGGTGTTCCAGGATCCCCACCTCTTCAACGACTCGGTCCGAGCCAACATCGCCTACGGGCGGCCGGACGCGACCCAGGAGGAGATCGAGGCGGCGGCCAAGGCGGCGCAAGCGCACGACTTCATCATGGCCTTGCCGGAGGGCTACGACACCAGCGTGCGGGAGCGTGGCAGCCGGCTCTCCGGCGGCCAGCGTCAGCGGGTGGCCATCGCCCGGGCGCTGCTCAAGAATCCTCCGATCCTGATTCTCGACGAGGCGACGTCCGCGCTCGATGTCGAATCGGAGCACCTCATTCAGCTCGCGCTCCGGGTCCTGCTCAAGGGACGCACGGCGTTCGTCATCGCCCACCGATTGTCGACCGTTCGAGAGGCGGACCGCATCGTAGTGATCGAGAACGGATCGATCACCGAGATGGGGACCCACGTCGAGCTCTGTCAGCGGGGAGGCTACTACGCGTCGCTGGTGGAGCGCCAGCAACAGGGATTCCTGGGAGAGGCGGTGCCCAGCTGGGCCGCGTGACCTACATCTCGTCTTCGAAGGCGGTGAAGGGCGGGACGTTGGTGAGCCAGAAGCCCGCCAGGCCGCCCTGCTGGTCCACCTCGACATAGAAGTTGTCCGCCACCCGGACCAGCTCGACCGGCCGCCGAGGGCCGATGTTCAGGTGGAACACGCTCTCCGCGGCATTGGTCTGGACGGACAGAGTGGTATCGACCTCGACCGACGTCACTCCCGGGCGAGAGGGGCGGGCGGGCAGCACCACGCGCCCGTCGGTGAGCTGCGCGGGTACCCGCAGCTCCGACGCCGTGGTCACCTCGGGCCAGACCACCACGTCGAGCCCGCAGATGACTCCGTTGCTCACGTCGAGCACCGCGATCGATCCCTCGGCGTCGGTCAGCTCGACCGTACCGGTGAGCCCGCCGCTTTTCCGGTTTCCCTTGAACGCGCCCGAGAGGATGTCCGTCTCGGGGTCCCAGCGCCACGCAATGGCCGGCAACTGACCGGTCAGCGGCTCTACCCGCGCGTCGATCGCCACCGGCGAGACCTTAGGCGGCACGGGCGGACGCCAGGCGCTGGATGAGCCCGATGATCCGGTCCAGTGCCTGCTCCAGCTCGGTGTCGGACACGGCGTAGCTGAGGCGGACCCAGCGGTCGTCCGAGAACGCCCCGCCGGGCACCAGGGCAACCCCTTCCTGTTTCATCAATTGCTCGCAGAACGTCGTGCCGCTGACCGGATCCTTCTCCCGGATGCCGTCGACCCGGAAGAAGAAGTAGAACGCCCCATGGGGCTCGACGAACTCCACACCGGGTGCCTCCCGCCGGAAGCGCTCGACCAGATAGTCGCGCCGGCGGCGGAAGGCGGCCACCATCCGGGTGACCTCGCCATCGACCCGCTCGTCGGTAAAGGCGGCGGCGGCGGCCCACTGCGCAGGATGGTTGGCACCGGTGGTGGTGTGAGACTGGAACGCCGCCATCGCCTTGGTGAGATGCGGGGGCGCGAGCGCGGCCCCGATGCGCCAGCCGGTCATTGCGTACGCCTTGCTGGCGCCGTAGATGATCACGGTGCGCTCGAGCAGATCGTCCGGCAAATCCAGCAGCGACGCCGCGGGCCCGGGACCGTAGTTGATCCGCCGGTAGATCTCGTCGGAGATGATCCAGACGTCGTTGGCCTTGGCCCATTCGGCGATGGAGCGCAGCTCCGCCAGCGTGTAGACCGCGCCGGTCGGATTGCACGGGGAGCACAGGATGAGCCCGCGGGTCAGCTTGTTCGAGGCCCGGTCGAGATCCCGCGCGCTGACCTTGAGCCCCCACTCGACGTCTCCGGGCACCAGCACCGGCTCAGCCCGGCAGAGGTGCACAATCTGAGGATAGGAGACCCAGGCAGGCGCCGGGATCAGGACCCGCTCCTTGGGTCCGAACAGGGCGAAGCAGGCGTTGAAGATCGACTGCTTGGAGCCGGAGCTCACCATGATCTGGTCGGGGTCCACCGCGCGGCCGCCCGACATCCGGCTCAGCTGGCCCGCGATCCCTTTCCTGAGCTCGGCGATTCCGACGTTCGGCGGATAGCGGGTGAGCCCCTTCTGGATCGCCTGGATACCGGCCTGCGCCGCCGGAGCCGGGGTGTCGAAGTCGGGCTCGCCCACGCCGAGGTCGCGCACGTCCTCGCCGGCGGCCTTCCGGCGCTTGGCTTCATTGCTGATGGCGACCGTCTCGGACGCCTTGAGATGCTGGACGTTCTGCGACAGCGGGTCAGGCATGAGCGGTTCCGGATCGAGGTGAAGCGAGAGAGTGGTGGGAAAGGTTGGTCGCCGGATCGGCGATGTCAACCGTCCCCACGACGGGGTTGGATCGCACCGCCGCTCACCTTACCTTGCCCTGGATTTTCCACCCCCAGCACGAGGCTCCAGTGGCCGGTTTGGAAGAGCTGCATCTCACGACGCCGATCGCGGCCGCGCTCGAGCGCCTGGGCTGGGCCGCCGCCGACCCGACGGTCCGCGAGGCGGCGCCCACCGCGGCGCGCGGGCACAATCTGGTGGGGTTGACGCCGCCGGCGCCGGCGTACGCCGCGCCGGCGCTGGCGGGCCTGCTGAGCCGCCTCGGGTCCGGGCAGTCCGGGCTGGTGCTCTGCTCAGCGGTCCAGTTGGAGGATTGGGGTGCGCTGGTACACTCGCTGGCGGCGGAGACCGGGATCCGGGTGCAGGTTGCCCACGGCACCGCGCGAGCCATGCGGCGAGTGCGGGCCGGCACGGTCGATCTCCTGGTCACCACCCCGGAGACTGCCCTGGCCCTCCACACCCGCTCGGCGCTCCGCCTGGAGGCGCTCGGGTCGGTCCTGCTGGCGTGGCCCGAGACGTGGGAGGAGCCGGAGAGTCTCGCGCCGCTCATGGCCGATCTGAGCAAGGAGTCGCAGCGGATCGTGCTCTCCGGCGCGCCGGACCGGGTGGCCGACCTGGTCGAGCGATACGCCCGGCGCGCGCTCACCTTGGGCGCCAGCGCCGAGGTCGGCGGGCCGGCCGGCCCGGTCAGGACGGTGGCGGTGCCCTGGGCCCGGCGGGCGGCCGCACTGGGGGAGCTGGTGGAGCTGCTCGATCCGGCCACCGTGTCGGTGTGGACCGCCGACCGGGCGCAGCACGAAGGGATCGGCCGCGCGGTGGCGCTGGCCGAGCCTGAGCTGCGCCTGACCACCGGAGACGCGGCCCCAGCGGAGCTGGTGATCGCCTTCGATCCGCCGACTCCCACGCGGCTCCGCCAGCTCCTCGCTGCCGGCCAGGTGGTGCTGCTGGTGCCGCCGGGCACCGAGAGCTATGTGGCGAGGATCGCCGCGCCGCAGCGCCCGATTCGCCTGTCCGGCCTGGTCGAGGCGGTGACCTCCGCCGCGAGCCGCAAGCGAGCCGCCATCGTGCGAGCGCTGGAGAGCGCCCGCCCGGAGCGCGCGCTCCTGACGCTGGCACCCCTGTTCGAGCGCTACGATCCATCAGTCGTGGCCGCGGCGCTGTTCGAGCTCTGGACCGGCGCGGCCGACGCGGCCGGCGCCGAGCTGCCGCCGCCGCTGCCCGATATCCCCGCCACGGCCAAGATCTACGTCGGGGTGGGCAAGAAGGATGGGGCCACGGTCAACGATCTGGTCGCGGTGCTGACCAAGGAGCTGCGGGTGGAGCGCGGCAAGATCGGGCGGGTCGAGCTGAGGGACGCCTACGCCCTGGTGGAGATCCCGGCGCAGGAGGCCGAGCGGGTGGCGACCGCGCTCAACGGCGTCACCATCCGCCGGCGCCGGGTCACTGCTCGGGTCGACCGCGGCGGACCGGCGCGCCCGCCTGCCAAGCGGCCGCCCGCCCGGCGCTAGTTCTCCTGCCGCCCCGCCACCGTCATCCGGAGACTCGGCGATGAATTACGGGATGCACCCCGGTTGGATCGAGGTGATCAGCGGTGTCATGTTCGCTGGCAAGAGTGAGGAGCTGATCCGGCGAGTGCGGCGCGCCATCATCGCACGGCGCCGGGTGCAGGTGTTCAAGTCCCACCTCGACAGCCGCTACGCGGGGCTGTACACGGTGTCGAGCCACGACGGCACCGAGCTGGAGGCCAGCCCGGTGGACTCGGCCGCCGAGATCTTCCGGCTGGTGCGTCCCGAGAGCGAGATCATCGCCATCGACGAAGCCCAGTTTCTCGATCCCCACATCCTCGAGGTAAGCAGACACCTGGCCGGACGTGGCGTCCGGGTGATCCTGGCCGGCACCGACACCGACTTCCGGGGCGAGCCGTTCGGCTCGATGGGCGATCTCATGGCCGTCGCGGAAATCGTGGACAAGCTGCAGGCGATCTGCGTGGTCTGTGGCGATCCGGCCTGCCGCAACCAACGTCTGCTGAACGGCAAGCCTGCACGCTACGACTCGCCCACCATCATGGTGGGCGGCCGGGAAAGCTACGAGGCGCGCTGCCGGCACTGCCACAAGGTGCCGCGCAGAGACGAAGACCAGACGGCGCTCCTCTAGGCTCCGGCCGACAGGCCCATGCTCAACGTCGCGCTCACGGGCAACATCGCGGCCGGCAAGTCCACGGTGGCCGAGCTTTTCCGCAGCTGGGGCGCGGTCCTGATCGAGGCCGACCGCCTGGTGCGGGACGCGCAGGCACCGGGCACCCCGGTGCTGCGGCTCATCGCGGCGCGGTTCGGGGCCGACCTCATCGGGCCGGCGGGCGAGCTCGACCGCGCGGCCCTCCGCCAGCGGGTGATGGGCGATCCCGCAGCCCGAGCCGAGCTCGAGCGGCTGGTCCATCCCGAGGTCGCGCGACGCCGGGCGGCGCTGCTGGCGGAGGCTCGCGCGCGGGGAGCCCGGATCGTGGTGAGCGACATTCCCCTGCTCTTCGAGTCACTGGACCCGGCGGCGTTCGACGCCGTGGTGCTGGTGGATGCACCGGAGCCGGTCCGGCGGGCTCGGCTGGTGGCCCGCCGCGGCCTCTCCGCGGCGGACGCCGACCGCATGCTCGCCGCCCAGCTGCCCAGCGCGGAGAAGCGCACGCGCAGCGCGTACGTCATCGATAACGATGCCGACCCGGCCGCGCTGGAGCGCCGGGCGAGGGAGGTGTGGGAGGCGTTGGTGGCCCGCGCTTGACCGCATCCACCGGGCCGTCTATCCTCCCACGCGCACTCACTTTGGGGGCCCGTCGTGTCGCAGATACCGGATGATCTGTTGTACACTGTCGAGCACGAGTATCTCGCGCGCACCGGCGATCCCGCGGTCATGCGAGTCGGCATCACCGATTACGCACAGGGTGAGCTGGGTGACGTGGTCTTCGTGAACCTGCCCAAGCCCGGCGAGCGGCTCGAGGTCCACCAGGCGTTCGGCACCATCGAAGCCGTCAAGGCGGTCTCCGAGCTGTACAGCCCGGTGGCCGGTGTCGTGACCGAGGTGAACGGGGCACTGGACAGCGATCCGGCGGTGGTGAACCGCGATCCGTACGGCGCCGGATGGATGGTCAGTCTCCGGGTCGACGATCCGGCGGCGCTCGGGTCACTGCTCACCCCCGGCGCCTACCGGACTCACATCGGCGAATGAGGCGCGACCGGACTCCCAGTGCATGACCTGAACTGTAGCAACGACGTGCCGATCTGCCGATGTTCCAGGCCCACCCCGGGAGCGCGTTCTCGGGGTGTTTTGTCGTGAGCCCTTCCCAGCGCAGGAGCCCGAGCTTCCGATGACGACCGTCCGCCCCTCCGATCCGATCACGCCACTCATCGACGTCCAGCATCCCGGGCATTTCGCCTACCGCCACATCGGCCCACGGCGGGAGGACACGGCGGAGATGCTGGAGCGGCTGGGCTACGGCTCGCTCGACGACTTCATCGATGCCGTGGTGCCCCCGGACATCCGGCTCCGGCGGCCGCTGGCCCTGCCGCCCGGACGGAGCGAGCGCGAGGTGCTGCAGGCACTCCGGGGCCTGGCGGGAATGAACCGGGTGTTCCGGTCCTACATCGGCATGGGGTACGCCGGCTGCTTCACACCCCAGGTGGTCCAGCGCAACGTGCTGGAGAACCCGGGCTGGTACACCGCGTACACCCCGTACCAGGCCGAGATCTCCCAGGGGCGGCTGGAGGCGCTGCTCAACTTCCAGACCATGGTGGCCGACCTCACCGGGCTGGAGATCGCCAACGCGTCCCTGCTGGACGAGGCCACAGCCGCCGCGGAGGCGATGAGCCTCACGCTGGCGGTGCGGCCGGTCAAGACCAGGCCGGTCTATCTGGTGGACGATGCCTGCCATCCGCAGACCATCGCCGTGGTGCGGACGCGGGCGGAGGTCCGTGGCATCCGGGTGGTCGTGGCCGAGAGCGAGACGTTCGCGTTCGAGGAGGGCGTGATCGGCGCGTTGGTGCAGTATCCGGCCACCGACGGCGCGGTGAGGGATTTCCGGAGCCTCTGCGAGCGCGCGCACGCGGCGGGCGCGCTGGTCACGGCTGCGACCGACCTGCTGAGCCTCACGATGCTGATGCCGCCCGGCGAGTGGGGGGCCGACATCGCCGTGGGAAACAGCCAGCGGTTCGGGGTTCCCATGGGCTACGGCGGGCCGCACGCCGCGTTCTTCGCCACCCGCGACGCCTTCAAGCGCTTCCTCCCGGGACGGATCATCGGCGTATCCCGCGACCGCGACGGGCGCCCGGCCCTCCGGATGGCGCTGCAGACCCGGGAGCAGCACATCCGGCGCGACAAGGCGACGAGCAACGTGTGCACCTCGCAGGTACTCCTGGCGGTGATGGCGAGCATGTACGCGGTCTACCATGGCCCGGCTGGTCTTCGCCGGATCGCGGAGCGGGTGCACGCCCGCACGGTGGTGCTGGCGAACGCGCTCCGGCGGCTCCGCTACCGGATCGTGCACGACTCCTTCTTCGATACTCTCTGCGTCGAGGTGCCGGAGTGGGCGCTGCCCCGGCTGCTGGACGCGGCGCGCACCCGGCAGATCAACCTGCGGCCACTCCCGCCCACCCGGCTCTGCATCGCCCTGGACGAGACGGTGACGCTGGGCGATCTGGCCGATCTCATCGCGGTATTCTCCCTGAACGAGGCGCTGCCGTTCATGCTGGAGGACATCGGAGTGCAGCAGGACCACTCGATTCCGCCGGCGCTGGAGCGCAGCACGGCCTATCTCACGCATCCGGTCTTCCACCTGCACCACTCCGAGACCGAGATGCTGCGCTACATCAAGCGGCTGGAGGCGCGCGACCTCTCGCTCACCTCGGCGATGATCCCGCTCGGGTCCTGCACTATGAAGCTCAACGCCACGACCGAGATGATGCCGGTGAGCTGGCGCGAGTTCAATCGCCTGCACCCCTTCGCGCCGCGGGACCAGGCCGCGGGATACGAGCTTCTGTTCGGCCAGTTGCAGCACCAGCTGGCCGAGATCACCGGCTTCTCCGCGGTCTCGCTGCAACCCAACGCGGGATCGCAGGGCGAGTACGCCGGGCTCCTGGTGATCCGCGCCTATCACCGGGCGCGTGGCGAGGCGCACCGGATCACCTGCCTGATCCCACAATCGGCGCACGGCACCAATCCGGCCAGCGCGGTCATGGCGGGCATGCAGGTGGTGCCGGTGGCGAGCGATGCCCGCGGCAACATCGATCTGGACGACCTCAGGGCGAAGGCGGCACAACACCAGGAGACCCTCGCCGCCCTCATGGTGACCTACCCCTCGACCCACGGGGTCTTCGAGTCGTCGATCCGGGAGATCTGCCGGATCGTGCATGAGCACGGGGGCCAGGTGTACATGGACGGGGCCAACCTGAACGCCCAGGTCGGGCTCTGCCGCCCGGGGGACATCGGCGCCGATGTGTGCCATCTCAACCTGCACAAGACGTTCTGCATTCCCCATGGGGGAGGCGGACCGGGGATGGGACCGATCGGCGTGGCCAAGCACCTCGCGCCGTACCTGCCGGATCATCCGATCGTCGAGCTGGGCCACGCGGCTTCGTGCGGCACCGTGTCGGCCGCGCCGTGGGGGAGCGCCGCGATCCTGCCCATCTCCTGGGCGTATATCGCCCTCATGGGCTTCGACGGACTCGCGGAGGCGAGTAAAATCGCCATTCTCAGCGCGAACTACATCGCGCGCCGGCTGAGCGACCACTACGCCGTGCTTTACACCGGTCCCCATGGACTGGTGGCGCACGAGTGCATCATCGACACCCGGCCGTTCAAGGCCACGGCCGGGGTCGATGTGGAGGACATCGCCAAGCGGATCATCGACTACGGCTTCCATCCGCCGACGGTCTCGTTTCCGGTGCCCGGCACCCTGATGATCGAGCCGACCGAGAGCGAGTCCAAGGAGGAGCTCGACCGGTTCTGCGACGCGCTCATCGCCATCCGCGAGGAGATTCGCGAGATCGAGGACGGACGCGCCGAGCGGGAGCAGAATCTCCTCAGCAACGCGCCGCACACACTGGAGCAGGTGATCTCCGACGGGTGGAACCGGCCCTACCCGCGGGAGCGGGCCGCGTATCCCTCGCGCGCGGTGCGGGAGCACAAGATCTGGCCCACCGTCGGCCGGATCGACAGCGCCTACGGCGACCGCAACCTCGCCTGCACCTGCCCGCCGGTGGAGGCGTATGGCTGAGCCCTGGCGGCTCTGGGTCGACGATACCCCGCGGCCGGGCTGGACCAACATGGCGCTCGACCAAGCGCTGCTGGATCGGGCCGCGCATTCCGGAGAGCGCTGGCTCCGACTCTACGGCTGGGAGCCGCACTGTCTCTCGTTCGGCCGCCACGAGCCTGCGGCGCGGCGGTACGACCGGGCACGGGTCGAAGCCCTCGGTCTGGACGTGGTGCGACGCCCCACTGGCGGCCGCGCCGTGTGGCACGGGCGTGAGGTCACCTACGCGCTGGCGGCCCCGAGCGCCGAGCTGGGCACGGTGCGCGAGTCGTACGTCGAGATCCACCAGATGCTGCTCGGCGCGCTTGGGCGGCTCGGCATCCCGGCGAGGCTGGCGCCGGGCGGACGCGCGGTCGGGGTCGGTAGCGGGGCCTGCTTCGCGTCCCCGGCGGGGGGTGAGATCATGGTGCAGGGACGCAAGGCCGTGGGCAGCGCGCAGCTCCGGCAGGGCGGCGCGCTGCTGCAGCACGGCTCGATTCTGCTGGAGACCGACCAGGCGGTGGTCCAGGCGGTAACCCGCGGCACTCCGCTTCCGGACCTCGCCGGGCCACTGGCATCGCTGCTGTCCGCTCCCCCGTCGGCGGAGGAGCTGGTCGATGCGATTGCCAGCACGGCGGTGGAGCGCTGGGGCGGTCGCTGGGAGCGACAGCCGAGCGGTGACGCGCTGGTCGACGGGGCCAGCCGGCATGCGGCGCGCTTCCGTTCGGACGCCTGGACCTGGAGTAGTTGATCGGCCGGTCCGCTCCTCGCCGCCACCCCGCCCTGCTACATTCCGGGCATCCCCGCTGCATCGCTCATTTCCGGAGTTCCTGTGACGCACTGGACGCCACGGACTGCCTTGACCATGCGGCTGCCCGCCCGGGTATCGGGATTCGCCATCGCGCTTTGCTGGGCGACCCAGGCGGCCGCGCAAGCGGCCAGGGGGCCCGCGACGATCGTCATCGTGACCGGCGCGCCGGCCCCGGTGCCGATCCCGACGCTGATGGAGGGGACCCAGGCGGCGGTGGCCAACTACGAGATCGCCGACCAGCTCTTCCTCCATCTCGCCGGGCTCGGTCCCACGCTCACCACGGCCGGCGATCGCGACTTCGTGCCGCTCCTGGCCCGGCGCTGGGTACGGCGGGATTCGGTGACCGTGGCGTTCGAGCTCGATCCGCGGGCCACCTGGCAGGACGGCGCGCCGGTGACCGCGCGGGACGTGGTGTTCACCTTCGAGCGGGCGCGGGACCCGGCGATTGCCCCCCGTACCGCCGGCGTACTCCGGCGGATCATGGCCGTGACCGCCGAGGGCGATCGCCGCGTGGTCTTTCGCTTTTCCTACCCCTACGCCGAGCAGGTGTATGACGCGGTGTTCCACGTAGCTCCACTGCCGGCACATCTCCTGGCGGGACTCTCCCAGGAGGAGCTCCGCCGCTCGCCGTTCCTGACCAGGCCGGTCGGCAGCGGACCGTACCGCTGGGTGCGGAGCGTGGCCGGCGAGTACATCGAGCTCGCCGCGAACGAGCACTTCTTCCTGGGCCCCCCGGCGATTCGTCGGGTCATCGTGCGGGTCGCCGCGGATCCCGATGCCAGGATCAACCTGCTGTTGAGCGGCGAAGCGGACGCCATGGACAACGTGCCGCCGCCACTCGCCAATCTTCGCCGGCTGGGAGCGGACCGTGACGTGCGGCTCATCCCGGTGCCATCCCCAACGCTCGGTTATCTCCTGTTCAATCAGCGCGACCCGCGCGACACCTCGCGCCCGCACCCGGTGCTGGCCGACCCGAACGTGCGGCGTGCGATCGTCCTGGCCCTGGACCGGGCCCGGATGGTGCGCGCCGTGCTGGGGGATTACGCCAAGGTACCGTACGGGCCGGTGCCCGCGATCCTCTGGATCGGCCACCAGGCGCCCCCGCCCCTCGGGCAGGACCTGTACCGTGCGCGCCACCTGCTCGCCGGTGCCGGCTGGGCCGACCACGACGGTGACGGAATGATCGATCGCGCCGGTCAGCCGTTGCATCTCACGCTGAGCCTTCCGGTCACCAGCGGCATCCGCCGGGAGCTGGGACTCCTGGTGCAGGAACAGCTCCGCCAGCTGGGGGTCACGGTCGACGTGCAGCAGTACGATTACCCGGTGTTCTCCGAGCGGAGGACCGCCGGGCGATTCGACATCGATTTCTCCGGCGCCAGCATGGACCCATCCCCATCGGGTCTGGCCAACAGCTGGTCCTGCGGCGGCGCGGGCAACGTGGCCCACTACTGCGACCCGGTGGTGGACTCACTGTTCGAGCGCGCCAGCCGCGGTGGCGCGAACGTCGCCGACCTCTGGCGCGCGGCGCTGATCCGGATCGAGGAGGACGCGCCCGCCGCCTTCATGTATGCGCCGCTCTACGTCTACGCGGTGAACCGGCGATTCACCAATGTGACGATCCGGCCGGAGTCGTCGTGGCTCGCCCTCTGGCAATGGACGATGGGCGGGGCCCAGGCACGCAAGGGCACAGGGGACTGAGGTGGGGCGCTGGCTGGCCGGGCGCATACTGCAGGCGCTCGTCACCCTGGTGATCGCGCTGGTGCTCCTGTTCGTCCTGATGCGGCTGGCTCCGGGAGATCCGCTCGCCGGACTCTCGGAGGACCGGCCGCTCTCGCCCGCGGAGGTCGCCTCGGTCAGGGCGCTCTACCGCCTGGACCAGCCGATCACCACCCAGCTCGCCGCCTTCGTGAGCCATCTCGCCCGAGGCGACCTGGAGACCTCGATCCAGTACGGGAGGCCGGTCAGCGCCCTGCTGGCCGAGCGGCTTCCGGCAACGCTCCTGCTGGGCGGCACGGTCCTCCTGCTCAACTTCACCATCGGTATCTGGCTCGGCGCCCGACAGGCGGTTCGCCGTGGCGGGGCCGGCGACGAACTGCTCACGACGCTATCGCTCGCCGGCTACGCCACTCCCTCGTTCTGGCTGGGCCTGGTGCTGGTCTGGCTGATCGGTGTCCGCTGGCGGCTGCTGCCGGCCGCCGGGATGCACGACCCGTTGCTCGATCCTGGCGCGGGGTTCCTGGCCCGCGCGGGTGACGTGCTTCGACATCTGGTGCTCCCGGCGCTCACCCTGTCCGTCGTCAGCATCGCGGGGACCATGCGGCACCAGCGGAGCGCCATGCTCGAGGCGCTTCGCCTGCCCTACATAGTGACCGCCCGGGCCAAGGGACTGTCGGAGGCGGCCGTCACCTGGCGGCACGCCTGGCGGAATGCCTTCTTCCCGGTCCTGACCCTCTTTGGGCTCTGGCTCCCGGTGCTGGTGACCGGCGCGGTGTTCGTGGAGTCGGTCTTCGCCTGGCCCGGCTTGGGCTCGCTCGCGTTCCAGGCCGTGGGCTATCGCGATTATCCCCTCCTCATGGGCGCGTCGCTGCTGGTGGCCGTGCTGGTGGTGCTCGGCAGCCTTCTCACCGATCTCGCCTACGCGGTGCTGGATCCGCGGGTCCGGCTCTCGTGACGGCGATCCGGGATTCGCTCGCGCGGGCATGGGGGACGACGCGAGGCCGAGCCGGGGCGCTGGTGCTCCTGGCGATCGCGGCCGCATCGCTGCTGGGGCCGCTTGCGCTGCCCGACCCTCGGGCGCAACCCGACATCCTGGGCGGCGCCATGCCGCCGAGTCTGGGGCATCCCTTCGGCACCGACGAGCTCAGCCGCGACGTGCTGGCGCGGGTAGTGAGCGGCGGCCGGGTTTCCCTGACCGTGGCCCTGCTCGCGGTGGGGTTGTCGGTCACGCTGGGGGCCCTGGTCGGGCTGGTGGCCGGCTACTTCGGCGGCGGCGTGGATGCGGTGCTCATGCGCCTGGTCGACGGCGCACTGGCGGTCCCGCGGCTCTTCCTTTTGTTACTGCTCCTGGCGGTCTCCGAGCGGGTGCCACTCGGGATCCTGGTGCTGGTGATCGGAACCACGGGCTGGTTCGCCACCAGCCGCCTGGTGCGGGGGGAGATCCTCCGCCTTCGCCACGAGACCTACGTGCGGGCCGCCGAAGCGCTCGGCGCATCGCGGCGCCGAATCCTGTGGCGGCACCTGCTGCCGAATGCCCTGGGACCGTTGCTCGTCGCCGCCACGCTCGGGGTGGGCGACGTGATCCTGCTCGAGGCCGGGCTCTCCTTTCTCGGCCTGGGTGTGCAGCCGCCGGCCCCGTCCTGGGGCGGCATGATCATGGACGCGCGCCAGGTGCTGGTGACCGCACCCTGGGTCGGTATCTTCCCGGGGCTTGCCATCACCATCACCGTGCTGTCGGCCAATCTGTTCGGCGACGCGCTGCGTGACGCCGTGGACCCGCGAGGCGCATGACTCGAGTGCTCCAGGTGGAAAATCTCCGGGTGTCCTTCCCCGACGGCGCCGGTGGCCGCTTCCACCCGGTGGACGGTGTGAGCTTCGAGCTGCGGACAGGCGAGACGCTCGCGCTGGTGGGCGAGTCGGGCTCTGGGAAGAGCCTCACCAGCCTGGCGCTGCTTCAGCTGGTTCCGCCACCCGGCCGGGTCGATCCGGGCAGCGTCATCAGCCTGGGCGAGACGGACGTCCTCGCGCTCCGCGGCGAGGCGCTGCGCCGGATCCGCGGCCGCCGGATCGGGATGATCTTTCAGGACCCGATGACCAGCCTCAACCCGGTCTTCACCGTCGGCGCGCAGATCGCCGAAGGCGTGCGGGCCCACTTCAAGGTGAGTCGAGCCGAGGCGCGCCGCCGGGCGCTCGGGCTGCTCGAGGAGGTAGGCATCCCCGACCCAGAGTCGCGGCTGGATGCCTATCCCCACCAGCTCAGCGGCGGCATGCGCCAGCGGGTGATGATCGCCATCGCGCTGTCTGCGGAGCCCGAGATCCTGGTGGCCGACGAGCCGACCACTGCACTGGATGTGACCGTGCAGGCCCAGATTCTCGAGGTGCTGGAGGCGCTCAGGCGGAGCCGGGGCATGGCCGTGCTGCTGATCACCCACGACCTGGGGATCGTGGCGGGACGGGCCGACCGGGTGGCGGTGATGTACGCCGGGCAGATCGTGGAGGAGGCATCGACCGCGGAGTTGTTCGCCCACCCGTCGCACCCATATACCCAGGGACTCTTCGCCTCGGTCCCGCGCATCTCGGGACCGGTGCGTCGGCTCACGCCGATCGGCGGCAGTGTGCCCCCGCCCACCGCCTGGCCCTCGGGATGCCGCTTCCGCCCGCGCTGTCCGCAGGCCTTCGACAAGAGCGAGCTTCCACCGGAGCTGCTGACCGTCGGGCCGGAGCATCGGATGCGGTGCTGGCTCGCGGACCCCAGTTGAGCCGGAGCCCCACCGCGACATGACTCCCCTGACGACCGCGCCTGAGCCGCTGCTGGTGGTCCGCGACCTGGTGAAGCACTACCACGCCACCGGACTCTTTCGGAAGCAGGCGGCGCCGGTGCGGGCGGTCGATGGCGTCTCCTTCACGGTGGGCCGGGGCGAGACACTGGCGCTGGTGGGCGAGTCCGGTTGCGGCAAGTCCTCGGTCGGACGCACCATTCTGCGGCTGCAGGAGCCGACCAGTGGGAGCGCACGGTTCGAAGACACCGAGGTGTTCTCGCTCGACCGCGTCTCGCTCCGGCTGGCCCGGCGGCGAATGCAGATCATCTTTCAGGACCCGTACAGCTCACTCAATCCGCGCATGTCTGTCGGCGCGGCGGTGGCCGAAGGCATCGAGATTCACCACCTCGCCAGCGGGGCGGAGGTCGGCCGCCGGGTCGCGGCGCTGCTGGCGGAGGTCGGGCTCGACCCGAGCTACGCCCGGAAGTATCCCCACGAGTTTTCCGGCGGGCAGCGGCAGCGCATCGGCATCGCCCGGGCCCTGGCGGTCGAGCCCAGGTTCATCGTGTGCGACGAGCCGGTCTCGGCGCTCGACGTGTCGGTCCAGGCCCAGGTGCTCAACCTCCTCTCGGGCCTGCAGCGGGACCGGGGACTCTCCTACCTGTTCATCGCCCACGACCTGGCGGTCGTGCGGCAGATCGCCCAGCGGATCGCGGTGATGTACCTGGGTCGAATCGTTGAGGAGGGCGCGACCGAGCCGTTGCTCGCCGCGCCACGGCATCCCTACACCGTGGCCTTGCGTTCGGCGGTGCCGGAGCCGGACCCCTCGCTGCGCCGCTCGCGCATCGTGCTCCGGGGCGACCTTCCCAGCCCGTCCAGTCCGCCGTCCGGGTGCCCCTTCCATACCCGATGCTTCCATCCGTTGCGGGATGAGCGTTGCGTGCGCGAGGTCCCCGTGCTCCGGCCCGTCGGAGCGACGATGGCAGCCTGCCACTACGCCGAGCAGACGCCCCTCACGGAGACTCCTCCGACCATCTGAGGGGTGAGGCCGGTCACGGCCGTGAGACCAGCCGTCCGCAAGCTTCCGGGAGAATGGCTCACATCTCTCAGGAGGACGAGTTATGGCGGACGATCGGGGGAAAAAAGACCTCGCGACCGAGGGCGGCAAGGATCGCCTCAAAGGCGCAGCCAAGGTCGTGGAAGGGCGAGTGCGGAGTGCGGTGGGTGGTGCGACGGGTGACACGAGCGAGCAGGTGAAGGGCAAGGCCCAGGAGATCAAGGGCAAGGCCAAGCAGGCGATTGGGAAAGCCAAGCAGCGTATGGATCCCGACCCTGGAGTGTCTGAGTCGGAAGTCGACGAGGACAGAGCGGACCGCCTCTAGAAGCCCTGGCGGACCGCGGCCCTGAGGAGCTCCAACTCCAACCGCAATGCGTCCGACCCAGACAGGCATCCACCAATCGGCCGGCGGCGCCGCCCTGCACGAGGACGGCGCCCCGTCCAACCCCATCTGACGTGGCGTGACTAACTGCGGAGTCGCGTCCTGTACTCGTGCCTTTGCAGCACCTGCTGCACTACTGTCAAAAGCTCAGCTTCCGTGAACGGCTTCCGGAGGGCACGGCGGCGGAGCGGACTCGACTCGAGCAGTCCAGGGTGGCCGGACACAAAGACCACCGGTACCGCGGGTGCATGTTGGGCCAGCCACCCGGCAAGCTCCTCCCCGCCCAGCTTCCTGATTCGAAAATCGGTGATAATCAGGTCAGGCGATCTCCGGAGGCTCCAGAGCATCGTCTTCGCGACTTCTCCGTCGGCGGCAACCAGGGTGTCATAGCCCGCCGTGGACATCGCGCGAACCATGACCAGCCGAGCAGCGCGATCATCGTCGACGAGCAGACTCAGGGGGCGCCTACTCACGGCAGGTGCCACGGCCAGTATCTCGGTTGTCCGGGGAGTACGTCGCAAGGGGAAGGCGAAATGTATCATCGGGCTGGACTCACGGACACCCGGCGCCGTAAGCGGCCCAGGCGGCGGGGCGACGCTCCAGCCGGCACGACCTGATGTCTCGATAGTGGAGAAGCTGGTGGAGAAGTGCAAATGTGTTCGTGACATTGCCAGCTATGGATTGTGACAAGGCGTCCGTACACTTCTGGTCTGTTGGCACTTGCTCAAGCGGCAGACAGAGGATGCCACTTTTCACCTAACGATTCCGCGAGGTCCCTATGGCTCGAGGCGCGTTGTACCGTCTCCTCCCGCCTCTCTCCGCGGCTCTGGCCCTGGCCGGCTGCACCGGGCTGGCCGCCGGTCCCGAAGTAAGCACGACCAGCCCCGCGCCGGTTTCACGGGACTCGGCCTACGTGAGGGCCAAGCGCGCGGCTCAGGCGGAGGGGTTCACGCTCGATGTGCAGGATTCGCTGCGAGGACGGCTCAGCGGGCTCCGCTACCCCAGCGCGAATGCGCGGGTGGGTACTGCCGCCGCGTGCCGGGTCCAGCTGGCGCTCGCGCTGCAGGGCGGCCCGGACCGCACCGACATCGGGTGGAAGAGCCGGTGGATTGCGCCGACCGAAATGGCGTCGACGAAAAGCGGAGTCTGCGAGACCGATCGGACGGAGACCCTGGCCCGCATTGAACAGGTGATCACCCCTCCCCAGCAATAAGCCGGCTGGAGACGCGAGCCGCTGGCTCCTGGTGCAGGAGGACACCGAGCCACTACGACAGCGCCGGCGGAGTCCGGCAGGTCCTGGAGCTAGCGCGACTCGACGGCAACGGCGGGACGAGGCTTCCGGAGCCAGACGTTCCACGCCGTGGCGAGCACGAGGGCGACGGCAGTCGTATCGATGAGGACGCGCGCCGGTGGCCCATGCACGAAGATCACCCCGGCGATGGCGAGCGAGACGACCATCAGCGGCCAGAGGATGGCATCCTGTCGAAGCCAACCCAGACCGACGGCGGCCAATACGCTCACGATCACCGGGACGCCCATGCAGCAGAGCGCCGCGAACACCGCCCCGCACACCCCGACCGTGTCCGTCCAGCGGACGGTCTTGGTCACTTGATCGCCCGCTTAGGTGGGCACGGGGCGGAGCCGTAGGAACAAAAGACGCAGCAGTCACCCGCCTTCGGCCGGATCACCGCCCGGCAGGCGGGGCACTCCCAGAAGAACAGGCAGGCGTCAGTCGGCGCGGTGGCCGCGCTTCCAACCCCGCACACTGGACAATGGAGCGTCGCCTCGTGGGACATGTGGAAGCATAGCCCACTCTCGACGTTCCGTTCAATCTGACCCACTACCGACGGCGCCCTCCCCCTTCACTTCCCTCCAGTCTCATTCTTTACTTCCTACCTGCGATGCCCTCCTTCGCTTCGAGCGCGACATGCCGGGTCAGCCATTCACGCAGGTCGACGCCTTCGCCGACCGGCCGTTCGGCGGCAATCCAGCGGCCGTCTGCCTGCTCTCCGTGGCGCGGGACACGACGTGGATGCAGCAGGTAGCCGCCGAGATGAACTTGGCGGCGACGGCGTTTCTGATCCGGCAGCCGGACGGGTTCGGGTTGCGCTGGTTCACTCCGATCGGTGAGCTCGACCTCTGCGGCCATGCGACCCTGGCCAGTGCGCACGCGCTGTGGGAGTGCGGTCAGCTCCCGCCCGAGGCCATCGCCCGTTTCCATACCCGGAGCGGCGTGCTCACTGCCGAGCACCGCGCCCGCACCATCTGGCTCGACTTCCCCGCCACACCCGCCACCGCAGCCCCGGCGCCGGCCGGACTCAGCGAGGCGCTCGGCGCCCCCCCAGGCTACGTCGGCCGGACGCAGTTCGATTATTTGGTCGAGCTGGAGTCGGAGGCCGTCCTGCGAGCACTGGAGCCCGATCTCGCTCGGCTCGCCAAGCTGCCCGTGCGCGGGATCATCGTCACCGCCACCTCGACTGATCCGGCGCGGCACTTCGTCTCCCGGTTCTTCGCCCCGGCCGCCGGCATTCCCGAGGACTCGGTCACCGGCTCCGCGCACTGCGCCCTCGGTCCATTCTGGGGAGAGCGCCTGGGCGTCAGCGACCTGGTCGGATACCAGGCGTCACGCCGAGGGGGCACCGTCCGGGCCCGCCTGGCCGGTGACCGGGTCCATCTTGGAGGCCAGGCGGTGACCGTCCTTCGAGGCGAGCTGCTCGCGTGACCGGCCAGGCCGGCCCCGACCCGATCGCGGCGTTCCAGACCCTGGATCTGCGGGTTGGACGGGTGCTTCGCGCGGAGCTCAATGAGCGCGCCCGGAAACCCTCCTACAAGCTCTGGATCGATTTCGGACCTCTGGGGCAGCGCACCTCGAGCGCGCAGCTCCGGGCGCTCTATCGGGCGGACGAGCTGGTCGGCCGCCTGGTCATCGCGGCGGTCAACCTGGGAGCCCGCAACATCGCGGGGTTCGCGTCCGAGGTGCTGGTATTGGGGCTGCCTGACGAGGCGGGCGAGGTCGTCCTGCTGAGCGCCGAGCGGGAGGTCCCGCTGGGCGGACGGGTCTATTAGGCGGACGGAAGCGCGCTCACAGAGAGTCGCCCGGGACGGGGCGGACCACCAGGCCGGTGACTTCGCCGTCCTTCGCCAGGCTCCACTCGATCAGCATCCGGTGGCGGGAGCGGTTGAACGAGGCCGTACGCTGGTAGATGTGGAACGGCGCCTCGGTGGAGACCCGCTCGTCGATGGCGCTCTTCTCCCGGCCAAGGCGGGTGACTGCCTGTCCGGCGAAGCTCGCGAGGTCGCCGACGCTTCCGAAGGTCTGACGCATCTCGGGCGAGAAGCGGTCCCACAGCTTCTGATACTCGCTGCCGTAGAGCCAGGAGGTGTAGAGTCGCCCCTGCTCCAGCAGCGTCTGGGGCGGCCGATCACCGCGGACAGTGCACGCCGCGGCGGCCAAGACCAGCACGAGTCCGACATTCCAGCTGCGCATCGCGTGTCCTCACTCAGCCCTGAGCCGGATCACCCCTTCGGGAGTGCCCATGCGGGTCTACATCTCGGTCGATATGGAAGGCGTCGCCGGCGTGGTTCACGAGGATCAGACCGACCCCATCGAGCCGCGACATGCGGGGGAGTATAATCGCTTCCGCCGGTTGATGACGGCGGAAGCGAACGCCGCTATCGAGGGGGCGGTGGCCGCGGGCGCGGCGGCGGTGCTGGTGAACGACAGCCATTGGCTCATGCGCAACCTCCTGGCGGAGGAGCTGCACCCGGCGGCCGAGCTGCTGAGCGGCGGGCCCAAGCTCCACTCCATGGTCGAGGGCATCGACGGCGGCTTCGACGCGGCGCTCTTCATCGGCTATCATGCCCGCGCCGGGACCCACCACGCCGTCATCGATCACACCTACACCAGCCTGGTGCACGAGGTCCGGCTGAACGGGCTCCCGGTGGGCGAGCTGGCCATCAACGCGGCGCTCGCCGGCACCTACGGCGTGCCGGTGGCACTGGTGAGCGGCGACCAGGCGCTCGCGGCCGAGGCCCGTGAGCTGCTGGGCGATGGGATCGAGACCGTCACCGTCAAGCACGCCGTCGGCCAATTCGCCGCGCGGAGCGTGGCCCCGGTCGAGGCCTGCCGGCGCATCCGCGCAGGCACGATCGCCGCGCTCGGCCGGCCGCACCAGCCGTTCCGGCCGACGTCGCCGGTGCGGCTGGAGGTGGAGTTCGCCCTCACTCGGATGGCCGACATGGCCGAGCTGGTGCCGGGCTCGGTGCGGTCTGCCGGCCGCACCGTGGCCTACTCGGACGACGACTTCCGCGAGGTCTTCCGCGCCTGGCGCGCGATGTACAATCTCGCTTCGGTGGAGTGACGCCGCGGCCGCGATCTCGACGGCGGCTCAGCGGGTCCGGGTCGCCTGCTGCTCCCTCTGCTCCTCCGGCACTCGCTTCCACCGGGTGATCTCCGTCATCCACCCCTGGTCCTTCCGCCGCTCGAACGACGCCCGCAGGTAGGGACTGGCCTTGTGCAGCTCCAGCGCCTCCGGGCTGCGCCAGACCTCCAGGCGGAGGAACTCCCCCGGTCGATCGGCTGACTGATACAGGTCATACCCGAGGTTCCCGGGTTCTCTCCTGGTAGGAGGGGTCAGTGACAAGAGCTCCCGTTTGATCTCGGCTTCCTTCGCGGGCTTCCCCCGGATGACGGTGACCGCAGTCAGCACGTCGGCCGAACCCTGCGGAGCCTGGAACGCCTGGGCAGCGGACCGCGCGTCTCCCGCCTTGAGCTCCACCAGAATGCCGTGCGCGTCGGTGTCGCCGATGTTCTCCGAGGCGTGGGTGACCGCCTCGCTGTAGAGCACGTCACCGGCCTTGGCCACACGTACGGCGCTGTGCCCGTCCGGAAAGGTGAACCGGATCCTGAACGGGGTCACGACGTACACCACATGGGCCGGATGCGAATGTGACGCTTCCTTGGCCCCCTTGCGCAGCCGGAAGTCGAGCACCCGCACCCGTTCGTTCTCCACGATGACCGTGTAGTTCTCCGGATAGCGCGGCAGCGGATCCTGGGCGTGCGCGGAGGAGATCACCCGCACCAGCGTCGCCAGGGCCAGCGCTGCACTTCTCTTCCACGGCATCGCGCACCTCCACGTCAGGGTATCGGCCCTCCGCCGCCGGACCGCGGCGCTCGGCTTCGCGGGTGTAATGCCGCGAGGGCGCGGGAGGTTTCCTGCTCTCCCGCTCGTCCAGTCCGGGAACCAACGACGGCGTGGCCGCATTAGAGCGCGTGTCACCCCGCATCGATGTCCCCTGCAAAGGAGAGCCGGTCCATGAGATTCCGCGGATTCTGCCTGGTAGCACTGGCGCTGTTGGCCGGAGCCGGCCGGACGTACGCGCAGACCACCATCAGCAAGAAGACCCTCACGCTCGAGGGGGCCAAGGTCATTGCGGCCGCGGCGGTCGCGGAGGCGAAGAAGGGCAATGAAGGAGCGTCGATCGCCGTGGTGGACGATGGCGGCAACCTGATGTACCTGGAGCGGCTCCAGCCGACCTTCCCGATGGGCGCCACCATCTCCACCGAGAAGGCACGCACGGCGGCCCTGTTCCAGAAGCCGAGCAAGATCCTGGAGGATGCGATCGTGGGTGGCCGGACACCGCTGCTCAATGTCTGGTCCGCTCCGCTCAACGGTGGCGAGCCCATCGTCGTGGAGGGCCAGGTGGTCGGAGCAGTGGGCGTGAGCGGTGCGTCCAGCGCCGCCCGGGATGCGGCGATCGCGGTTGCCGGCGCCGGCGCGCTCGGCACCAAGACCAGCGCGACCAGGTGAGGGCGCCCACCATGCGATCTGCTCTCCTCGCCGCGATGACTGTCCTGGCGGCGCTGCCGCTGGGCGTCGCCCGCGCGCAGTCGGACGACGCGAGCGTCCGCTACATCGGGCACGATGACGTCACGGCCGCCTTCGCCAGAGGCAAGCCGATGATCGAAGTGGGCGACTACAAGATCCACGCGAGCCGGCGGGAAGGCGCCGGGCTGGTCGAGGTCCACACTCGTGACACCGACATCGCCTACGTCTTGCAAGGATCGGCGACCCTGGTGACCGGCGGGACAGCTATCGGCCTCAAGGAGATCGGCACCGAGGAGTTCCGCGGCAGCGCCATCGACGGCGGGGACACCCGCCAGCTCAATCCCGGCGACGTCGTGGTCATCCCGAACGGCACGCCGCACTGGTTCAAGCAGGTCAAGGCACCGTTCCTCTATTACGTCGTGAAAGTGCGTCAGGCGGACCGTCAGACGACCGCGGGAGCGATGTGATGCCGCGCCCCACTCCCGTGCCTGCGTGGGCAACGGCCGCCCTCCTGGTGGCCCCGGCCCTCGCGATGACCGCGCCGTCGCCGGCCGCGGCACAGGCGACGGTGGACCTGCCCGTGGTGCTCCCGGCCGCGGTGGTCGACCTCCGCACGGCCGAGGGTGCGGCGCTGGTCCAGGCGCAATGGCGCTACAGCGACGTCAAGGTGATCGAGGTGGATCATCACGCCCCGGGACCCGATCTCAGGCCATCGGGGCCGCCCAACCGCACCAACGACATCACGCCGCACGCGGAGGCGGCGGACTTCGACGATTCCGGCTGGGAGGCGATCGAGCCGGCGGCGCTCGAGACCCGACGGTCGAACGGGCGGCTCGCCTTCAACTGGTACCGGACCAGGATCACACTGCCCCGTACGGTCGGTGGGCTCGGCATCACCGGTGCCACCGTGGTATTCGAGCTGGTGATCGACGACTACGCCGAGATCTGGGTGGACGGGAAGCTGCCGCTGGTGCTGGGTCAGACCGGCGGCCAGCTCATCAAGGGCTTCAACGCACCCAACCGCGTGGTGCTCACCCGTGATGCGCGCCCCGGCCAGCAGATCCAGCTCGCCGTGTTCGGGATCAACGGGCCGGTCTCCAGTCCGCCGGTGAACTTCATCTGGGTCCGCTCGGCGACGCTCGACTTCTACCGCCCCGGCCAGGTGGGTGCTCCGGTGGCCACCCGGGCCAAAGTGATCCGGCTCGACCCCTCGATCGATCGCATCGTGCCCAGCGGTGCGGCGATCGAGAAGCTGGCGGGTGGATTCCAGTTCATTGAGGGGCCGGTCTGGCACCCGGACGGTTACCTCCTCTTCAGCGACCCCAACGCAAACACGATCTACCGCTGGACCCCGGATGGCGCAGTCTCGGTGTTCCGCAGCAAGAGCGGCTACAGCGGATTCGATATCGGCGAGTACCACCAGCCCGGCTCCAACGGGCTCACCTTGGACCGGAACGGCCTGCTCACGATCAACGAGCATGGCAACAGGCGGGTGACCCGTTTGGAGCGGACTGGCAAGATCACGGTGCTCGCTGACCGCTACGACGGCAAACGGCTCAACAGTCCCAACGACCTGGTGTACCGCTCGGACGGCACACTCTACTTCACCGATCCGCCGTTCGGCCTGCCGAAGGGGTTCGACGACCCGAAGAAAGAGCTGCCGTTCAGCGGCGTCTACATGGTGAAAGACAGCCAGGTGACCTTGCTGACCAAGGAGCTGACCGGCCCCAATGGCATCGCCTTCTCGCCCGACGAGCGCTACCTCTACGTCGATAACTGGGACCTCAAGCGCAAAGTGCTCATGCGCTACGAGGTGAACCCGAATGGGACGATCGCGAACGGAAAGGTGTTCTACGACTTCACCAAGGATCCCGAGATGGTTGCACTGGACGGCATCAAGGTGGATCAGCAGGGCAATGTGTACGTCTCGGCGCCCGGCGGAGTCTGGATTTTGTCACCCGC
>DATAOI010000096.1 GCA_036265815.1 Gemmatimonadales bacterium | reverse complement strand
AGCGTTCGATATCGTCGGGACGTTTGATCCGATCAACTTCGTGGGATCTACCATCAATTGGGACTTGGTTTTCCCGGTGACTGGCACTCCCATCGACCTCGACATGAACGCCGACGGATTGAATGACTTCAAGGTACGGTGCACGTTGAGCTGAAAGCCCGTTCTTACCTGCTGTCGGCCACGCTCGCCTCGATCGGAATGCCGAATCAGTTGAGGAATTCTCCAGGTTGGCTGAAGGCTGCTTAACGAGAGACAAAATCAGCTCTAGTGGAGTTCACCTGGTTCGGTGGACGGTGAGCGACTGGGGATTCAAGCAGCATGTGAGGTCCGGCGCTCATAGGTGATCGGGGACTGCTAGCGGAAGGCGGAGTGTCTCCGGTGCGGGTTGCACCAGCCCTCGATGTAGCGGAAGACGGCGTACTTGGGCCTCCGCCTGAATGGGGAAGCGGCGCCGGGCCAGGAGACTCCCGCTCAAGGATGTCGCGTCCGCCGGAGGATGGAAGGATGTGACGACGTTGCTGACCTGCTATCAGCACTCCGACGAGGCCACGCTGTTGAAGGTGATGGAGTCGCCGGTCCGGCTGGGGAGCCGTCGCGCGGCCGGCGCGTTGGAGAAACGGTAGCAGAAACGGTAGCAGCGGGCGAAAAAAGAAGAAGGCCTAACACCACCGAGGTAGCATCGGGCCTTCTAGTTGCCCCTCCTGGGCTCGAACCAGGACTCTCCTGATCCAGAGCCCGCCGGCGGGGGCACCCTTTCCGGGCAACTTGTTGGGATTCGGCCACTATCCGAGCATCGGTGCCCGCTTCCCGGCCGTAGTTTGCCCGCTCATGCCCGGAGAAACTACGGCAAAAACTACGGCGCTGGGAGGGTACTGCGGGACTAGAGCCCGATACGGACACCTGCCGTGAAGGGCCACACCCACGCGTTGCTGGTCCCCACTTCCTCATCGTCCGTCAACGCGATGTCGCCCTGCGGACTCAGCAGGAGCTGCACGCGCGGACTCAACCGATAGCCGATTTTGGCGCCGACGTTGATCGCGGGATAGGTATTCGAACCCGCGCCGTCGGCGTCGAACGTCAGGGCGCCCGCACCGGCATTGACGATCACGGACCACGGTGACTGCCCCTCGGACAGCAGCTCGTAGCCCAGCTTCGCGACGTAGTGGTAGACCTTCACGTCGGGGGCCTCTCCACCTCCGGCTAGATCCGCCCCCGAGTGGAAGCCGAGGTCCACGTCTCCTATTAGCCAGAGCTTCGGCGCGAACTGCACCGCGGCTCCGAGCCCGAAGCTCGGCCCGGCGTCCACGGCATCGGAGATGTCGAACGTCGGCACGTTGAAGCCGCCTCGCGCCTCGATCGAGACCCGGCGCTCCACCAATTGAGCCTGAACAGTCGAGGCGATGCCGAGCAATATGAGACCCGATAGCAGAACGGTCCCGGTTCGGGTACTTCCCATCGTTGTGTTCCTCCTAAGTCGTGACAACTAGTTCAGGTCCTCGAGGACGAGCAGGTCGAACGGAGCCCCGCCGCCCGCCGCGTCCACGGCGATCGCGCTGCGCACCTGCCCGCTCGACAGAGTGAGCGTGCCGCTGTCGATTACCACGGTCTTGGTGCCCGCGGGCGTCACCCGCACCTGGTAATCGCCTGCCGGTGCCTCGATGTAGTCGGCAACGTCTCCGAACTCCACGTTGGCGAGCAGCGGGATCGTTGTTTCGAGGTCCGCGCCCGGCGCGGTGACATAGATGTCCACCGCCGGGGTGCCCGGCGCGTCGTGGATCGCACGCAGGGGTGCATTGCCCAAGGCCGGCGCGCTGTTGTCGTCCTGCAGCGCGATCGGCTCGATCGCTTCGGCGAGGCCGTTCGCGATCACCGTGTAGTCGGTTCCGTCCACCAGACTCAGGTCAGCGTCGACCACCGTGGTGTGGTGCCTGCGGCGTTCCCGTTCAGGTTGCCCGCGGGCACGTCGCGGTAATCGGACGCCGTCAGGTATGGCACGTCGCTCAGTACCTCGGCGTCGTCCAGCAGCACGTCCACGTCGGGCGCGTCGGGAGAGGCGTGTACCACGCGCACTCTCGCGCGGCCCTCGGGGCCGGTGTTGTCATCGTCGTCGCTGCAGGCGGCGGTCAGCGCGCCTGCGGCGAGGAGGAGAGTGAGAAACTTCAGCTTCATGAGTACACCTTCGTTGGAGATGAGATTCGGTGATTACCTAGCGAAGGCGGGCTGCCAGCGGTGCTGAATGGCCTTCCACTGCAGCGCCTGGTACAGTGCGGCGACTCCGACGAGGATGTAGACCGCCCGGCTCACGGGACTCAGGTTGCCGAAAATGGTCCCGACGATGTCCGAACCGGTCACTCCCACTACCCCCCAGTTGATGCCGCCCACGACCAGCAACACGGCGGCGGCCACGTCCAGCTTTTTCATATGTCCCCCAGAGTAAAGTTGGTTTGTCTAACATCTGCCTAACAAAATACCTCAGTCCATGAGCTCTGTCAAATATTTGCCTAACTAGTTACCTTGACATTATTTCGACAAGGTCATAGTTATGGTTCATGAGAGAGGCCGTCGAGTCCCAGACCCCCCGATACCCCGTGCGCCTGGTCGCCGTCCGTACCGGGCTCACGCCCCACGTCCTGCGGGCCTGGGAGCGGCGCTATGGAGTGGTGAGTCCCGCGCGGACCGAGGGGGGCCAGCGCCTCTACTCCGATCTCGACATCGAGCGCTTGCGGCTGCTCCGGCAGCTGACCGACCGGGGCCACGCGATAGGCCGGATCGCCTCGCTCCCGATCGCCGAGCTCGCCAGGCTGGACGAGGACACCGGCGGGGCCGAGGAAGCGGCCGCGTCATCAGACGCAGACGGCAGCGGGGCGGGTGAGGCGGAGCAGACCCGTGCCCGGAGCGTCGGCGAGTCCATTACGGCGGTGTTGCGGGCCACCCGCCGACTCGACGCCGTCGAGCTTCAGGCAGTGCTCGAGCAGGCTGCGGTGACGCATGGCGTGCCGGTCTTCATCGACGAGGTCGTGGCGCCCGCGCTCATGCGCATCGGCCACGGCTGGGCCGAAGGGTCGGTGTCGGTCGCACAGGAGCACATGGCCAGCGCCGTCTTCCGCCGCGTGCTGGACTGGCTGTTTCGAGTGTACGAGGTCAGAGGCACCGCGCCTCGGCTGGTCGTGGCGACGCCGCCGACCCAGGTCCACGAGTTTGGAGCGCTGATGGTGGCGATCAGCGCCGCCGCCGATGGGTGGGGCGTGACTTACCTCGGTCCCGACCTGCCCGTGGCCGATCTGCTGAGCGCGGTTGGGCAAACAGGTGCCCGGGCCGTCGCGGTCAGCGCCGTCTACGTGCCGGAGGGCGTCGATTTCCTCGCCGCCCTGAGGGAGATGCGTGCCGGCCTGCCCGAGCAGGTGCCGTTGCTCGTGGGAGGCGCGGCGACGCCGGAGATAGCGGCCGAAGCAGAGGCCGCGGGCGCCCGGGTGATCGCGTCGTTGCCGGAGCTCCGGGCGATGCTCCGCCGACTCGCGGCCGGGGAGCTGGAGTGAGCCGCCAACGCGGGCTCATCCTTCTCACAGGCGCGAGTGGCTACGTTGGGGGCCGGCTGCGCCGCGCGCTCGAGGCCGGCGGGCACCCGCTCCGCTGCATGGCCCGTTGGCCGGAGTATCTCCGCTCCCGGGTGGCCGACGGCACCGAAGTCGTCGCGGGCGACGTCCTGGAGCCAGGCTCGCTCCCCGATGCTCTTCGCGGCGTGCATACCGCGTACTACCTGATCCACTCGATGGGCTCCTCCAGGGACTACGCCGAGAGGGACCGTACGGGTGCCCAGTCGTTCGTCGAGGCCGCACGCGAAGCCGGAGTGCGCCGGCTTATATACCTCGGCGGCCTCGGCCAGGGCAGGCGCCTCTCCCAGCATCTGGCGAGCCGGCAAGAGGTCGGCCGGATCCTCCGCGAGTCGGGAATTCCAACGATCGAGTTCCGAGCCTCGATCGTGATCGGCTCCGGGAGCCTTTCCTTCGAGCTGGTCCGCTCACTGGTAGAGAAGCTCCCGGCGATGGTGACTCCGAGCTGGGTGGACACGCCGACTCAGCCGATCGGCATCGAGGATCTCGTCGCCTACCTGGTAGCGGCACTCGATCTCCCATGCCGGGACAGCGTCGTCTACGAGATCGGGGGCCCCGACCGGGTCTCCTACGGCGATCTCATGCGGGAATACGCCCGGCTCCGAGGATTGAGACGGGTGATGGTTCCCATCCCGCTGCTCACACCGCGGCTCTCGAGCCTCTGGCTGGCGCTGGTCTCACCGGTGTATGCGCAGGTGGGACGAGAGCTGATAGACGGGGTGCGCAACGCGACAGTGGTGCAGGACGACGGCGCGCTCCGCGATTTTAGCGTAAGGCCTCACGGGGTCCGCGAGGTGCTCGCACGCGCGCTGGTCAACGAGGACTTGGGATTCGCGGCCACGCGCTGGTCTGACGCACTCTCTTCTCAGCGGTCGCCGCGGGGCTGGGGTGGGGTCAAGTTCGGCGCCCGCCTGGTGGACTCGCGGGCTGCCTGGGTGAACCGCGCACCGGACCAGGCATTCCAGCCCATTTCGCGCATTGGTGGCGACGCGGGCTGGTACTATGGCAATGGTCTCTGGCGGCTGCGGGGGTTGCTCGACAGGGCGGTGGGCGGGCCGGGAATGCGGCGGGGCCGGCGGCATCCGGAGTTGGTCATGCCGGGGGATACACTGGACTTCTGGCGGGTCGAAGCGGTGGAACCCGGGCGACTGCTCAGGCTCGCGGCCGAAATGCGGATGCCCGGGCGGGCCTGGCTTCAGTTTGAGGTGACGCCAATGGACGGTGGCAGTCTTATCCGGCAGAGCGCGATCTTCGACCCAGTGGGGGTATGGGGGCTGCTTTACTGGTATGGGCTGTGGGGGATTCATCAGATGGTGTTCGCCGGAATGCTGCGGAACATCGTTGGTGCTCCGGCGCCAGCTTCGCAGCGGGGGTGACATACCCCACGAGCGGATTGATAGCGGCGCCGGTCGCTGACGTTGGGCCCGCGCCGAAGTCGATCCACACTCATTCGCACACGCGCAATAGGCGAAACCCGGCAGGGCCTGAGTCGTTGCCGAACTTGATTGCCCTTGCTGGGCTCGAGCCGAAGGCCACCGGAGGTGAACCAGGACTCTCCTGCTCCAGAGGGGCCGCTATAACCGTCCAAACTCCGGCAACTTGCCGCCCTTTACACGAGTTCGTGTTACCCGATGCCGGCGTTTGCCGGCTTGGATGCTGGACTTTGCCGTGGTTTGCTCACTCGGATGATAGAGTTTGCCAAGCGGCGGCCCGGATTGGCGGCGTGACCTTCAGACGGTCACCCTCCCCGTTCGCCTCATACAGGGCCTCCCGGGCGGACCTGCACCAGCCCTAACCCTTGGAGCAGCCAAAGCCCGCCGAGTAGTACAGCAATGACACTGACGACTAGGACGAATGCTTTCATGGGATTTGTCCTCCGCCCTTTGCGTGTGACTCGATCAGATTGCTCCGGGTGGGGCGCCGGCCCATGGCGGCTGTCGGCTGCATGCGCTGTTCGACGGCCTCAGCCGGAAGCTTGCGCGTCCCTATCCCGGGAGGGTCGAAGTTCACCGATGCCCTCGGAGAGCTCGGAGCGGATGGTGGATCGTTGACGTGCCCTACACCGGGGTATGCGGCCACACGCGTTGGCACACTGCTACGTCACCTACTCACTCAAACGTCGGAGTTTGCCGGCCTTTGAACCAGGCGCATCCCGCACCTAGCGAACTCAACATCTTCGCGCAATATTAGCCGGACAGCCATCCTCAGAACGGACCGCGCAGGTGACCCCGGTTGCCGCCGCTCCGCACCAGTCCGCGTCCAATGACGCCCTCAACGCGGCGGATGGATGGGCTGACGCTCCCCAATTCGGAACTTCTGGGCTAGCGCTCCGCAGGCATAGCCCCTCTGCCCATGTAGCTGACCGTTGCTACCACATGGCCCCGAGCCCGGGGCCTGTCCTGAGCACACCTCGAGGGGGCCCCGTGAAGAATCGCTGGCTCATCGCGCTCTCGGCCGTCGGCATTCACATCTCGATCGGATCGGTGTACGCCTGGAGCGTCTTCAACCTGCCACTCGAGAATGCGTTCGGCTGGACCAAGGGCAATGTGGCGATCACCTTCAGCCTCGCCATCTTCTTCCTGGGAATGTCCGCTGCCGTCATGGGGCGCTTCGTTGAGCGCCGAGGACCGCGCGCCTCGGGCACGGTGGCGGCCGCCCTCTGGGGTACCGGGCTCCTGGTCGCCAGCCTCGGGGTGAAGCTGGGCATCATCCAGGTGTTGTGGCTGGGATACGGGGTCTTGGGCGGCATGGGACTCGGCATCGGCTACATCACGCCGGTCTCGACCTTGGTGAAGTGGTTTCCCGACCGCCGGGGTCTAGCTACCGGGTTAGCTATCATGGGCTTCGGCTTCGGGGCCGCCATCGGAGGTCCGGTCTACAACTACATCATGTCGCGGGTGGCCGCCGGCCAGCTTGGTCTCTCTGAGCCCACCTATCGCCACGGCGTCGCGAACTACAACGCGGCGAAGAACATCCTGAAGGACATGCACGTCCACGATTCGTCCACGGCCGCGATCGAGCTCCCGGAGTTCTTGAGCATGGTACGCGATGGAAGGAGCAAGGAGGTTCTGGCTTCGCTTCCCGAGAAGCAGGCCCGCGACGCAGCCGGGATGCTGGCCGCGCTGCAAAGCAACCAGGCCGATCCGGCACTGTCGCCGTTCTGGGCGGCGGTGGGCACGGCGCCCTTCCGGAGCGCCATCGCGGCCGGCATCTCGGCGGCCTTCTTCTTCGCCGGAATCGCGTATCTCCTCATCATGATCGCCGCCGCCCGCTATATCGAGCGCCCGCCTCCGGGCTGGATGCCGGAGAAGATGAAAGCGGACGTGGACGCCGGCAAGCGCAAGGTCATTCCCGACCTCACCCAGCTCACGGCCAACGCGGCGGTCCGGCGAGCCCCGTTCTACGGCCTCTGGGTCATGATGTTCATCAACATCTCGTGTGGCATCGGCATCATCTACACGGCCTCCCCGCTGGCGCAGGAAAGCATCGGACTGACCCCCGCCCAAGCGGCTGGCGTGGTTGGCCTCATGTCCATCTTCAACGGCCTCGGCCGCCTCGGCTGGGCGTCGCTGTCCGATTACCTGGGCCGTCCGAGCACCTATACCGCGTTTTTCATCATCCAGATCGTCGCGTTCTGGGTGCTGCCCGACATCACCAGCGTCATCCTATTCCAGGTCATGCTCTACCTGATCCTGACCTGTTACGGCGGCGGCTTTGCCACGCTCCCGGCGTATATCGGTGATCTGTTCGGCACCAAGGAACTGGGCGCCATCCATGGCTACGTCTTGAGCGCGTGGGGTCTGGCCGGAGTCACTGGCCCGCAGCTGGTGGCCCGCCTGTATCAGGCCACCGGCTCCTACCAAGCCGTCCTGCACGTATTCTCTGTGGTGTTCGTGGTGGCGCTCGTCGTGAGCATCATGATGACCATTCACGTCATCAACGCGCGCAATCGGATGACCACCGCGACGATCTTCTCGTTCGACGGCGTGGACTTTGTGCGGATCCAGACCACCTTGCTCACCACTGAGGGCAAGCCTGCCATCAACACGAAGCTCGATCGCGACTCGGCCAGCTTTCAGGCCTTGGTGCAGAACTACTCCTATCGGGGAGAGGCCATCATCTTCGGCCGGAAGTACGACACCTACTACGCGCCCCTCACCAACCCGCAGGGCAAGCTCGATGGGGCGATCTTCGTCGGCAACCAGAAGTGACCGTCGCCGCCACCTCGGCCTGCGCCTGATGGGTAAGCAAAGCGCGGTGGCTGGCACTCAGCCACCGCGCTTCGAGTTGCCCCTCCTGGGCTCGAACCAGGACTTTCCCGATCCAGAGTCGGTACCGCCGGGGCAGCGGTTCCGGTCAAGTTGCCCGGAAGCGGTCACTTACCGATCATCGCTGCCCGCTTCCCTCCCCCGAAATGTCCGGTCTTGCCCGGAGAAACGGATGCGGGGTGCCAAGCCGGCTCGATTCGGTGCCCATGCTAGGAGACCCCGTCAACCTCTGGTCAGTGAGGAGTTAACTGGGTCCACTCCCGCGCCGAGAACGTCCCCGTCGCACGGCCATGCGATAGACCCCGGCTGATTCGAGTCCGCGGAGGACAACCATGTTCGACACGGTCGGCGTGATGCTTCTCGGCCTGCTCGCCGCCTTGTTCGGCTGGCTTGGCACCCGCGCCCGGAGTGCACACACCCTCACTCTGAGGTGGGGAGGCCTGATCCTTTCGGGCCTCCTTACCTTGGTTTTCACAGCAGCCGTCCTCGTTGCGGGGGTTGGTTTTTACAGGCTCAACGTCCCACCCCATCGGTATACCGTCCGGGAGGTACAAGTCGCAGTCACGCCGGAGCAGCTCGCGCGGGGGGAAAGATTTGCAGTCTTGTGCCCTCTCTGCCATTCGCCCACCGGCAAGGCACCCTTGGTCGGGCAGAACTTCGGGAAAAACGGCCCGCCAGTAGGAACGCTCTATGCCTCAAACCTCACGCCCGCCGGTGAAATTAGGGATTGGTCGGATGGCGAAGTCATCCGCGCCATCCGAGAAGGCGTGGGTAAGGGTGGGCGGCCACTGGTCATCATGCCCTCGGAGGTCTTTCATAATCTGAGCGACACGGACGTCCAGGCCATCGTCGCATATCTGCGTTCCCAGCCAGCGGTACAACCCCGTACCCCGCCGACCAAACTCAATGTCATCGCCGCACTCTTCATTGGAGCAGGTGTGTTCCAGACCAGCGCGCAGGTGCCCATCACCCAACCCGTCGTCGCACCCACCGAGGGTGTCTCGGTGGGGTACGGCAAGTACCTGGTCTCGATTCTAGGCTGCCGCCTCTGTCATGGAGACAACCTCGCGGGCCGCAGAGCGGGTGGCGCCGGCCCGCCAGCGGGACCCAACCTCACGCTGATCGTACCGAAGTGGACTGAGGAGGAGTTCGTTCACACCCTGCGTACGGGCGTCGACCCTTACCGCCGCATCCTGAGTGAGGGGATGCCCTGGGAAGCCGTCTCCGCCTTCGCCGGTGACGACGATCTCAAGGCGATCTATGCCTACCTGCATGGGCTGTCACCACTCGAAGGCCCACCCTAAGTAGACGACCGCCGGCGCCTCACGCGCCACCGTCGAGTGTCAATCATCTCTCCGGTCTATCCGTCAGAGGTCTCCCCCGGCCGCTCAGGCGGCGAAAACCTGAAGCCCGGCAATAGCTACGTTTTTGCCGTGCTTCACTGCCGCTCCCTGGGCTCGAGCCGAAGGCCGAGTCCACAACAAAACGGCCGCGCTTTCTGCGGCCGTATTGCCCCTCCTGGGCTCGAACCAGGACTCTCCTGATCCAGAGTCCTCCGGCCGGGGCAACTTTTCCGGACAACTTGTTGGGAAACGGCCACTTTCCGAGCATCGGTGCCCGCTTCCCGGCCGTAATTTGCCCGCTTCTGCCCGGAGAAACTACGGCAAAACTACGGCAGCTAGGGCTGCGCCAATTGGAGTTCAGGATGCTAGCGCCAGACTAGGCCGGACGTGCTCAGGCTGTGGATAACCTCACTACGCGTTTAGCATTTCCTCATAGACAGCCCACTATTCTTCAAGGCCGAGCCCATACGGTGGAGGCTGCATGGACGAGAAGGATTCAACCGCGGCTTCTGTTGAGGCCCCTCTTGACCTGCTGCCTCAGGTCCTCGAGGCCCTTCCGGTCGGCGTGTGGATCATGGACCGCACGGGCTGCATTACTCATGGTAACCCTGCGGGCCGCCGCATCTGGGGTGGTGCCAGATATGTAGGACCGGCCAGGTTTGGGGAGTACAAGGGTTGGTGGGCAGACACCGGGCGGCGGATCGCTGCAGACGAGTGGGCCGCGGCCCGCGCCATTACGAAGGGCGAGACTTCCCTGGACGAGGTGATTGACATCGAGTGCTTCGATGAGTCTCGCAAGACGATTCTGAACTCTGCCCTCCCCCTGCGAAATCCCAACGGGGATATCATCGGGGCAATCATCATCAATCAGGACATCACGGACCGGCGGCGCAGCGAACTAGAACGCGAGCGCCTTATGAAGCAACTCCAAGCAGCCATCGCGGAGGTACATACGCTGTCGGGGCTCCTGCCGATCTGTGCCGGATGCAAGAAGATCCGAGACGAAACGGGGCGCTGGCTGAGCGTGGAGGCATACGTCGAAGGTCGCTCCACCGTGCAGTTCAGCCATGGGATCTGTCCCGGCTGCAAGACGCGCCTTTACCCGGGAATGGGATAGCAGTGGGCAGTGAGGACGCGCAGTGCGATAGGCTGTGACGGCGCTGGAAGGCCCCGCGCGCTCAGCGGTTCGGTTCCTCACGGGGCTGGATACGCGTAAGGATGCCCAGCATACGGCTCTTCACGAACCCAGCAGGGATATGGCCCGTCGGCGGCGCCGAAGTTGGATTCACGATGCTCCAAGACCAGATCGATGAGCCCAGCGCAGAGGGCGCCAGGGGAGCTTTATCTTTGCTGGGGCGGAGTCCGAGGGCCGAGTCGGCAGTTCCGAACTGCCACCCAGATGGGTCGCTGAGACCCCCAAGGGCTCGCATACCGACTCACACACCCCGCAGACAAGCGAAGCCCGGCAATGTGTAAGTCCTTGCCGGGCTTCATTGCCCCTCCTGGGCTCGAACCAGGACTCTCCTGATCCAGAGGGGCCGTAGTAGCTGGGCTAGATCCCAGCAACTTGCAACCCGTATGCGAGTTCGTGTCACCCGATGCTGGAGTTTGCTGGGTTTCATGCTGGACTTTGCCGTACTTTACTCGCTCACATGCTAGAGTTTGCCGAAAAGGCTCGAACCTCTGAGAACCAGGCGTCGACGGTGTCAGATGTCGGCGGTGTCAGATAGTGGAGCGGCCTCACCCTCCGCACCAGAGGGGTCCGGGCGATTAGTGGTAAGCTTGCGACGGAAGGGTTGCTCTGAACAGGCTGGCGGACGGGTTGCAGGCAGCGCAGATTAGATGGAGCAGATCCCTGCCAAATTCCCGGCCGTAGACCACTGAGCCTCGAGCAGGTGGACCGTGTTACTCACGAGAGCGAGCTAATCTCTGCTTGATCGGTTGTGGACCGCGCCGTGTTTGCGACTGGCACTCCTCGTGGCAGTCCCGCCCTCCGGAACCGCCATGGTCGAGGGGCAGGCCGCACGGCCGGAGGTCGGCGATTCCGCACCAGCGATCAATTTTGACCGCCTAGGAGGCGGCCAGACGTCCCTGGGTTCACTGCGGGGCCGACCCGTCCTTGTCAACTTCTGGGCAAGCTGGTGTGTGCCCTGCCGCCAGGAGATGCCCGAGCTTGCCGCCGCGTGGCAGGCACGGCGGACGAGTGGACTCGAAGTGCTCGCCGTCAATCTCACCGATCAGGAGCGGTTGAAGGACGTCGAGGCCTTCGTAGCCGAGTTCGCGTTGCCGTTTCCCGTGTTGCTCGACAAGCGGGGTCGGGTGCGCGAGCGCTATGGCCTCGCGGCGCTTCCGGCCACTTACTTCGTCGATTCGCTCGGCGTGGTGCGCGGTGTGCACGCCGGGCCCTTGACGAGGACAGCGCTTGAGAAGGGACTGGCCCTGATCCTTGCCTCGGCGGCACCGACCGACTGAGGGTCCACGCAGGTCTCGACAGGAGGCACTGATGCGACGCACGGTGGCAGCCCGAGGCGTAGGCATGGTCGTGAGTGTGGCGGTTCTGCTCCTCGCCACTCCCCGAGAGGCCTTCGGCCAGGGCTGATTGCCCATCCGCTTCACGTCCCCCAGTCTGGGCGGACATCGGCAGGTGTTCCTGCAGGGCGGTGAATGGGAGGGCGGCGTCGCCTATCGGCGGCTGACAGCGGATGACTGGTTCGTGGACGACAAAATCGATCCGTCGGCCGGTCCCTTCGGCGAGCCTGTGCACTTCAACCTTCACACGTTCGACCTCTCGCTGGCGTACGGGGTGTCGCGCCGTCTTAGCGTGCGGCTCACCGTGCCGGTCACCACCGGCACCAGTTCCCGCCTGTATGAAGACCTGGTCCGCCACGAGACGTCCGCCACCGGCGTCGGCGACGTCAACCTGCTCGGCAGCTACTGGATGCTCGACCCGCTGTCCAGCCCGACGGGAAACGTGGCGCTCGGGATCGGGGTCAAGGCCCCGACCGGCAGGCATGATGCGGAGGACGAATTCTGGACCCTGGACAGCACCTTTTCACACCCGGTCCACCCCACCCTTCAGCCCGGCGACGGTGGCTGGGGCTTCCTCCTGCAGGCGCAGGCCTATCGGCGTCTGGCAGGCCGTCTGTCCGGCTACCTGTTCGGATCCTATCTGCTGAGTCCTCGGGAGAAGACCGAGGTGCTGTTCATCCCGACCTTGCCCGGGAGTTCCGTCTCCGTCCCCGATGCGTATCATGCCAAGCTTGGCTTCGCCTATGCCGCGTGGCCGGAGG
>DATAOI010000095.1 GCA_036265815.1 Gemmatimonadales bacterium | reverse complement strand
AAGGTCACCGAGCGCGGCAAGTACATCGAGGCCTTCTTCCGGAACGTCGACTGGAAGGTCGTGGAAGGGCGGCTGGATTGAATACGAGAGCTCTCGCCTGGCTCGTGGTGCTGCCAGGGCTGGCGGTGCTCCCGGTTCTTGCCGGTCCGCGGGTGCGGAACGTCGCGCCGGTGGCGGCGCTCTCGCCCGCGGTCGCCTCGACGGTCGCCGAGGCCTGGTCGGTCCGAGACTCCATCCATTTCGGACCCGGAGGCACGCAGATCCGACCGAGCGATGCGAAGGTGCTCGACGCGCACGCGGCCTCGCTCCGTGGGAACCGGATGCGGCGTCTCCTGATCGAAGGCTATGCCGACGGCGTCGGGGACAGCACGTTCAGCCGGCAGATCGGCGAGCAGCGAGCGAAGTCCGCCAAGGCCTACCTGGTGTCCAAGGGAGCGCCCGCAAATCAGATCGCGGTCTCGTCGGGCGCCGGGAGAGAGCCGGCCTGCGGGGAGAAGACGGCGACGTGTCGGGCCCTGAACCGTCGGGCCACGCTGTCAACGGGGGTGCAGCCATGAACGCAAGGCAGCGGCCGCTCGAGAGCGTACGGGTGCTGCTGGTGGAGGACAAGCCGATGGTCCGGGAGGTCCTCGAGCGGCTGCTTGCCGGATCCGGGGGCCACGTGACCGCGGTCGCGGGCGCGGCCGAGGCGCTCGAAGCCATGCGATGGGCGCGCCCTGATGTCCTCATCTCCGGCATCACCATGCCGGAAGAGGACGGCTGCTGGCTGATCCGGAAGATCCGGATGTTGCCCTCGAATCGGGGCGGATCTATCCCGGCGGTGTGCCTGACCGGGCGCAACGCGCCCGGAGACGAGGCGCGAGTACTGCGGGCGGGATTCCAGCGCTTTCTTGCGAAGCCGGTCGATGCGCGGCGACTGGTGACCATGGTGGCCGACCTGGCCGGCGGGGCGGCAAGACGCTCGAGCGGAGCCACCCCTGGCTCCTGGGCCGGGATCCCTGCCGGGGCCCTCGGGCGGGGGGCCGCGGCAGACGTCCGCCAGCAGAGAGAGGAAGCGAGATGAGCCTGATCGAACCGCTGACAGGCTGATCGGGCCGGAGCGATTCGTCGCCCCGGCCCAACCTCTGTGCCTGATCGTCCCTAGCTGCCGGGGCGGACCAGTACCTCGACTCGACCGTCACGCTGCGAGCAAACCTCCGGTGAATCGCTGCACTTCATCCTCGCCACTCCGAAGCCGCCGGTCTCCATGCGGTCGGTCGATACCCCGGCCTGGATCAGCGCCTCACGAACGTTACTGATCCGCTGCTGGCTCAGGGCCACGTTGTACTGATTGGTCCCGCGCAGGAGATCGGTGGAGCCGTCGATCCCGAGACGGGCGGACGGGTTCTGGTTCATGTAGGTCGCGATGTCCGAGGTCTTGCTCATCTCGGACGGCCGGATCGAGGCCTTGTCGTAGTCGAACATGATGTCCTTGAGCGAGGTCCAGCGCGCCATCGAGGCGGCGGGACCCTGGGAGCCAGTCGTGCCGGTCTGGCCCTGCGAGCCGGTCATGCCGGTGGCACCCTGTGCGCCGGTCTGACCCTGGGCGCCGGTCATGCCGGTCGGACCCTGGACGCCCGCGATGCCCTGCGCGCCGGTCATGCCGGTGGGGCCCTGGACGCCCGCGGGGCCGGCGCAACCGAACGCGAATGCCAGTGCGAGTGCTGCGAGTGAGAATCGGTAGTTCATCTTCGTGCCTCCTGCTGGATGGTGAGCTTCTGCGATTGATCTGTTCATAACCCTAGCAGTCGCCGTCGCCGGCGACCATTGGACAAAGGCCCCACAGGGACGCATCACTCCCCCGAGGTGTGCAGCTCGAGGAGCGAGAGGATGGCCCACGGCTGGCGCGTGTCAAGCAGCCACCTGTCGAAGGACAGCGACGAAGGTCCAATAGCCAATCGCGATAGACGGCAGCTAGACTGGGACACGGAGAAACACCAGCAGTGGCGGGAGGTGATGAGTGATGTCCATGGAGACAGTGTTGATCATCCTGGTAGCGGTATTGCTCCTCGGCGGTGGCGGGTGGGGATATTCTCGCTGGCGCGGTTAGTCACGCTTGCCGTCCCCACCTTTTGACCGGCCCTCGCTCGACAGGGGCCGCCCTCGCTCGACAGGGGCCGGTCGCCTGGGCGCCTCAGGCTGTGCGGGGCGCCGCAGCACGACGGGGTAGGTGGCCGCAAGCTCATCCTTGCCCGAGTAGCGTCCGGATACGCCGGGCCTGAAACGGGGTTCCCGCGATTGCGGTCACGGCCTACCGACCACCGCCGCGAGGAGCTGATCACGGAAGGCTTCGCGGCACTGGTCGAGAGGCCCCGTGATCCGCTTACCCTCTGCAAGGTGATCCGGCGCGCACCCGCAACAAAGTCGGGCGCTCGTCGGCGACGCCAGCCGGCTATCTAGGCGGGCTGGCTTGGATCATGCCCAAGTACTTGGCGCTCCGCATCCCACACCTGGAAGCATTCGACGTGAAACTGCACGCCGATGCCATCGGCGTGCGCTGCATCAGTCACGCTGAGGCCCTCCATCACCATCTGGCTTTTGCTCACTGTCTCGCCACAACCGTCGCAGGTTTCCCCGTTGCCCGGACCGCCCCACATGCGCGGGATGTGGTTGTGCGGGAGACGTCCATCGGCAAGCTTGGCCTGAATCTGCAGCGTGAGGGCGGGCCTATCCATGCTGAACCTCGTGGCGTCCTACAAGATGCGTACTCGCCAGATTCACCGAGGTCTTGGCGCCCGGGGGTGCGCCAACCCGAAAGGCCGGGGTGCAGGCGATGGCAAGTATGCCGCGGTCGCCGCGGACACGGCCATTGGACTTTGGTCCATGGCGACCAGCACGGACGGGACCAGGTCCGTGACATTCCAGTGTGGCCCCCGCTGAATCGACAGGGGACCGTCACGGGCTGCCGCGTTTCCACCGCAGCAGGCGCTTCGTCACGTGGAACAACTCCGCAACAAGTACGCCCGCCGCCGTGGCCGCCAATATGACGATGGCAAGGGAGGAATCAAGCTGCCAGATCAGAAACCGCACCGTGACCGCCTGCGGATTCTGTAGGGCGAAGGTCACCACGAAGAGAAGGACGACGCTGAGGATAACCAGAGACAGCATTGACATTCCTCCACTCAGTCCCTTGCCGACCGTAGCGGATTCACGGCAGACAGCCAAGTTGGCTCGCAACGCAGAAGTGCATGTGTGGTCCGTCAATGAAGCCGCGGCGTCCCGAGATATTGCACGCCCCTATCGCGGTGATGGCACCAACGGCCCCACCCGAGCCCCGGACGAGCTCGGGACGGACTGCACCTGGCACCTGCGAGATCTCGGGGTCATCCACCGGCAGACTCCGCGCGGGTACCCGCAGGCCAATGGAAAGGACGAGTTCTCCCCGCGCGTGATCTTCCGGACCCCTGCCGAGCTCACCCAGAAGCTCCGCAAAAGGAGGTCTGGCACCGATCCAACTGACGGCGCCGAGCGCCATGCTACCCTTCGCGAGAAAGGGAGGTGAAGCATGGCACAGCCAAAGACGGACGACTTCGTCGGGCGTCACCTGATCGTTGACGCCTCTACCTACAACAAGCGTAATCTCACATCGACGGACAACATACTGGGCCTCTTCGAAGCACTGGCCCGCAACCTGGACATGACCCTGGTGCTTCCTCCGATTGTCTGCCGGTATCCGTTCGCGCACGACGAGATGACCGCCTTCTGCGACGAGATCGAAGTCGAGCTCGAAAAGAAGGCCAAGGCCGTCGCCGCGTCCACCAACGCTACGATAGACCTCAGTTTGGCTCCCGTCCAGGTCATGAGGGACTTCCTGCGCCGACGCCAGGCGGAGGAGAGCGGAGTGACCGGCGTGAGCATCTGGGCCGAATCGCATGCCGCCATTCACACCTGGGATGAGGATAACTACTATGCGTTCGACGCCTTCAGCTGCAAGGATTTCCGGCCGCGAGACGCCCTGCGGTTGCTGTTGAGCCACTTCGACATCGAGATCCTCAACTGCGTCAACCTGCTCCGATTCCAGCGCTCGATGCCGAAGGTCTCGAACTTCCAAGTGAACGACAACTGGGAGGTTCTGGTCGATGGGCGCACGATCGGCGAGCTGGACTCGGTCAACGTCGACGAGCTCTGAGTCGACCGAGCAGCTCGCCGAGGGTCGCTTTCTACGTCGCCTGCGTCGGCCCCGGTCAGGCGCGGACAGTCCACCTTGATCAACGCGCTGGTGGGCAAGCGGTGCGAGGCCCACGATCTCGGCGGCCTTATGGCCTCTCCAGGCGCGGATACGACCGATGTTCTTTGCCTCGAGTGGCAGTGGTCGGGCGTCGCCGGCGACCCCAGACTACGGGACCGCGTCACTCCCCCGAGGTTCGCAGCTCGTGGAGCGAGAAGCGACGATCACGGAAGAGAATGCCCAGCATCACCACCGCCGCGACGAGATTGCCGCCGAGGATGGCCCACGGCTGGAGCGTGTCGAGCAGCCACGAGCCGAGGATCATCATGGCCGCGAAGACCGCGACCTCGAAGCAGCAGAAGAGCATGAAGACCCCGAAGAGCATGTGTGGGTGGCGGTCGGCGATGGCGAAGAGGCCGGCAACCGCCAGGCCGAAGGCGATGAAGGCAAGCCCGTGGACCGCGGTGTACTTGAGGACGAGGCCGGGCGTGATCACGAGGAGGGCCGGATCGCGAAGGCCGTCGAAGAGGACCGCGCCGAGCAACGCCGGGGTCCGGAACGGCGTAGCGGTGATGAGATCGAGCACGAAGAACCAGACCGCGACCGCGGCCGCCCCGGCGAGGCCGACGAGGATTCCCTCGAAAAGCACCTTCTGTCGGTTCATGGCTGTCTCCTCGCCGGGGCACCCGGGACCGGGCGGTCTGCCGCCGTCTTGAATCCGCGGCGGGTGCTGTCGAATCGGTTGCGCACGTTGGCGGCGCGACGCAGGATGTCCTGCCGCTCGACCGTCGTGGCGTCCGTGGGCCGGTTGCTCTTCTTGTTCTTCCCGTAGCTGCGCCGGATTCCCATCGGACCCTTCAGCCGGCGGCGCCAGCCGCCAGGCCCGGCCGGGAGCGGGCCGCCGGAGCAGCCAGACCAAGGCCAGCGCGCCCACGAACGGCAGGAAGAGGCTGATGAAGAAGCTTCCGCCGCCGACACCGAGGAATGCGGCGAAGATTCACGACGAAGAGCATGAAATGACGTTAGCAGCCGGCGGGAGCGTCTCCCAGTGGACGTTGGTCCCATCTCCTGGCCCGGGCGGGCATTCGACCAAGGTCCAATAGGCGGGGCACCGGACGACAACTAGAGTGATTACACATGAAGCCCTCCCGCCGGGCCGTGCTCCCTCTGCTGGTCCTGGTCGCGCTCGCGACCGGCCCGCAAGGGGCCGGCGCCCAGCCGAGGACGGCCACCGACCAGGCCGGGCCGCTCGAGCTCGTGCGAGGGTCCGTCTCCCGCGTGCTCGCGATCGTCCAGGCCCCACGCGTGGTCGCGAGGGGTGACGCTCAGCGGACCGCGGAGATCCGTCGAGTCGCCCAGGGGTTGTTCGACTTCGACGAGATGGCTCGCCTCACGCTGGCGCAGCACTGGAAGGCTCGATCGGCCCCGGAGCGAGAGGAGTTCGTCGTCCTCTTCACCGACCTGCTGGAGCGCTCGTACCTGACGACCATCGAGAACTATTCCGGAGAGACCATCAGCTTCGTGGGAGAGTCGATCGGCGATCAGTACGCGCAGGTGCGATCCCGCATCACGACCAACCGGCTCATGGAGTTCCCGATCGACTACCGTCTGCGCATGCGCGACGGGCGCTGGGCGGTGTACGACGTGGTGCTGGACGGGGTGAGCCTGGTCTCGAACTACCGGAGCCAGTTCAACACGATCATCCGGACGTCGTCGTTCACCGACCTCATGACCAGGCTGAGGACCCGGCAGATCGAGACGCACGCCATCCCCCGGACCGGCCGGGGCGCGCGCCAGGGTACCGATCGGGAGAGAGGGCTTGCCGGAGTCGGGGCGGTCTACGAGCTCTACAAGAAGTGAGGGGGACGGCTATGCCGATGCCCGCTGCGAGAAGAGACGGCGCTTGAGGTAGTCGACGCCCTTCTTGCCGACGAGGGCCGATCCGGCGAGGAAGATTCCCCAGCTGATCGCCGCCAGCGCGAGCCCGACTCCCCCCTTCTGCCAGAGCGAGATCGGCAGGAGGTGCACCAGCGGATAGGCGGGGTAGATGCCGAAGCTCAGCAGGATCAAGCTGGTCCCCACCCAGAACGCCACTCGGCCCGGCGGCGCGACCGTCACGGCGTCCGGCGACCGGCTCGTCTTCTCGTTCTCCCCGCAGCGGCGCCGGATGACCTGCATGGGTCCAGTCTAGGCATCGCGTCGCTAAGGGCTATGGGACCTTGGTCCACCGCCGCCGCGGGGGGCCTGCGCTTGACAGGGCACGGGCCGATTTAGTACTACTTAAGCCAAGTTCATCCTGACGCAATCATCCATGAAGACGCTCTTGGCCCTCCGGATCAACGGTGAAGAGCGCGACGTCCTCGCGGCGGCGCACAAGACGCTGCTCGAGGTCCTGCGGGAGGAGCTGAACCTCACCGGGACCAAGCACGGGTGCGAGCTGGGCGAGTGCGGCACCTGCACGGTGCTGGTGGACGGCGCCCCGGTGCTCTCCTGCCTGGCGCTGCCGGTCGAGTGCCAGGGGCGCGAGATCAAGACCGTGGAAGGCATGGCCACCGGGGGCGATCTGCACCCGCTCCAGCAGGCGTTCGCGGAGCTGGGAGCCGCCCAGTGCGGGTACTGCACGCCGGGCATTCTCCTGACCGCGGAGGCGCTGCTGGAGGAGACGCCGGTCCCGACCCGTGACGAGATCAGGCACGCCCTCGCCGGCAATCTCTGCCGCTGCACCGGGTACACCAAGATCCTCGACGCCGTCGAGCTCGCCGCCCTCCGGATGCGGAGGCGGTTGCTTGGCGAGGTACACCCGAAGGCGAGCCGAGCGGATTCAGAGGTGGACCAGCGATGAAGAAAGACGTCTTTTCGATAGTCGGCCAGTCGCTGCCCAAGATCGACGCGTGGGCCAAGGTGGTGGGCGAGACCAAGTTCGCCGACGACCTGCTGATGTCGCGCATGGCCCACGGCAAGCTGCTCCGCAGTCCGCATCCCCACGCGCTGATCAAGCGCATCGACACCACGCGGGCCCGGGCCCTGCCCGGCGTCTACGCGGTGATCACCGGCCAGGACCTCCCGCGGGTGAAGTTCGGCATCCTGCCCGTCTCCCAGGACGAGGAAGCCCTGTGCACGGACAAGGTCCGGATGGTCGGCGATCCGATCGCGGCGGTGGCCGCGGTCGACGAGGAGACCGCGGAGCGGGGCACGCGCCTGATCGACGTGGAGTACGAGCCGCTGCGGCCTCTCATGTCGATCGAGGAGTCGCTGGGTCATCCGGAGGTGCGCATCCACGAGTACGGCGACCGCCCCAACGTGCACAAGGCGGTGGCGCTCCAGTTCGGCGACGTGGAGGCCGCCTTCGCCCATGCCCACCTGGTGCGTGAAGATGTGTTCTTCTTCGAGGGCAACACGCACCTGCCGATGGAGCAGCACTCCGCGGTCGCCCAGTGGGGCCCGGACGGCAAGCTGACGCTCTGGTCGTCCACCCAGACGCCCCACTACGTGCACCGCCTCCTGTCCAAGATCCTCGACATGCCGCAGGCCCACATCCGGGTGGTGGCCGCGCCGGTGGGCGGCGGCTTCGGCGGCAAGCTCGATCCGTTCGCCCACGAGATCGCGGCGTGCAAGCTCTCGCAGGTGTGCGGGCGGCCGGTGAAGATCACGCTCAATCGTGAAGAGGTTTTCTACACCCATCGGGGACGCCATCCGGTGCTGATGTGGATCAAGACCGGGTTCACCCGCGACGGCGCCATCACCGGCATGCACTTCCGCTCCTGGCTCGACGGCGGGGCGTACGGCTCCTACGGGGTCGCCTCCACCTTCTATACGGGTGCGCTCCAGACCGTGACCTACAAGATCCCGGTCTACAAGTTCGAGGGCGCGCGGGTGTTCACCAACAAGCCGCCGTGCGGCCCCAAGCGCGGTCACGGCACTCCACAACCACGCTTCGCGGTGGAGTGCCAGATCGACAAGATCGCCGAGCAGCTGGAGCTCGACCCAGCGGAGATGCGCAAGCGAATCCTGCAGCCCGCCGAGAGCGTGACTGCGAACTGGCTCCGCATCGGCTCCATGGGGCTGGGCCGCTGCATCGACGCCGTCGTGCAGGCGAGCGGGTGGAAGGAGCGCTACCGCAAGCTCCCCTTCGGTCGTGGTCTCGGAATCGCGTGCTCCTCGTACATCACTGGTGCCGGGCTTCCGATCTACTGGAACTCCATGCCGCATTCGAGCGTGCAGCTCAAGCTCGACCGATCCGGCGGAGTGGCCGCATTCTGCGGGAGCATCGACATCGGACAGGGCTCCGACTCGGTGCTCGCCTACATCGTGGCCGAGGTACTCGGCATCGATCCACTCGACATCCGCGTGGTGACCGGTGACACGGATCTCACGCCGATCGACCTCGGCTCGTACTCGTCACGCGTGACGTTGATGTGCGGGCAGGCGGCCATCCAGGCCAGCGAGCGTCTGAAGGCCGTGATCTTTCGCGCGGCGGCCGCGAAGCTCGGGGTCGCGCCGTC
>DATAOI010000094.1 GCA_036265815.1 Gemmatimonadales bacterium | reverse complement strand
GCCGACAGCAGTGCCATCGAGATCGTGCTTGCGCGGACTCTCCGACCCACCTCGACCACCGCCCAGTAGGCGAACGCCGTAGCGACCGGGCCCACGTACGCGAGCGAAGCGACGCCGGCCGTGCCGATCTCGGGCGTCGGCCCTTCGACCACAGGCGCCAGGGGGCAGAGCAACGTCGCCGCGACGATGGAAACGGCCCAGGCAGCGGCCGCGGCCAGCAGCATGACATAGGCCACGGCCTGACCGCGCGCCCGAGCGGAGTGATGGCGCGGCGATCACGAGCACGCCTGTGAGCCCCAGACCGACGCCGAGCAGGGCGCCGCGGGAGAGCCGCTCCCCAAGCCGCCACGCCGAGAGCGGAACCACCCAGAGCGGGGTGGAGAAGGCGAGCACCGCGGCACGCCCGGGCGGCAGCCTCGTCAACGCGAGGCCAGTCAGCGCTGAGCAAGCCCCCATCTTGAGCGCGCCGGAGACGGCCACGATCCGCCGGTCGGCACGGGAGGGCCAGGCGAGCTCGCGCCGCAGGCCGACGAACACGAAGAGACAGCCCGCGGCGATGACGTATCGCAGCGTGCCGTACCAGATCGACGCGATGGCGGATGGAATTGGCTGCGCGGAATCTTCGGGAGACGGACGACCCTGTGAGCGCGGTCGGCCGACGAGTCGGGTACACGTCGGCGTTCGCATTCTCGCGAGCCTTCTCCAGGCTTCGGGGGCAGGCCCCCGGACGGTACCGGTCCGAGGCGCGCGAGCGCCGGGACTCAGCCACCGCTAGATCGACCTAGATCACGGCAGCTTCCATTCGGTTCGGGAAACCCTTCGCGCATGCGCCGTCGATCTGATGCTCATTCGACGGTGGCTGCCCAGTGGCACCGGGATTTGGAGGCCGCCCCCAGATGGCTGGCTGGAATCCGGCAAACTCCGACTCCTGTGTGAGTAAAGTGCGGTAAAGTCCGACATGAAAGGCGTCAAACTCCGGCAGCGGGGGGCACGAACTCGCGTGAAAGGCGGCAAGTTGCCGGAATTGAGCAGTTACAGTGCCCACTCTGGATCAGGGGAGAGTCCTGGTTCGAGCCCAACGTCTTGGCCTCTGCCCCGATCAGATTCTCACCCGTCTCCAGGCTCCCCACCGAGCGCCGCGAGCCGGCGACGTACTTCTGTCACGCGGGGACGTAGCTCCGGGTCGCAGTCTTTCCATAACGCGACGAAACTCGCGTAGTGAACCCGGGCCTTGTCCCTCTCACCGCGCTCTTCATAGAGTTCTCCCAAGCGTCGGTGGATCCGGGCGAGCTCGGTCGCGTCGGTCGCCGCGCGGGGGTATTCGGTGGCCGCGAGATAGCGCTCGTAGTATGTGATGGCCGAATCCGCCTGTCCTGCTAGATCGTGAGCCCGTCCCAGCTCCGCCACGCCAAAGCTGAGCGGATCGGGGGTCGCTTCCCGCAACCTGCGGAGGGCATCCTGCGGACGCCGCTCGAGCAGGAAGACGCGACCCCAAGCCAGGTCGAGCTCCTTGGGATTTAGCATATCGACGTTGGCTCCTCGTTCATATTCTCGAAGGAGCGCGCGCGCCTGATCCGCTCTGCCAGCCAGCTGATAGACGTATGCCAGAGTGAGGTAAGGGCGTTCCACCTGCGCCAGAGAGTCGAGAGGAAATCGAGCCAGCCCGCGTTCCACTTCCCGGAGGCCGCGCGCCGGATCGTCGGCTACTGTGGCGATTACGGTGCCCAGAAAGATCGCGTCGGCGAGCCTTTCGCCCAGAGTGGAGGCTTCCGGACCTCCGGCCATCGTCTGATGAAGATATCGCTCCGCATCCGCGAGTTTCCCGCGTGTCGCTGCCACATTGGCAAGCTCCCGATCTGCCGATGCACGCCAGCGAGGATCGGCTCCGAACCGTTTCTTGAACTCCTCACCCCGAGCCTCGGCCAGCGCGTAGTCGCCAACTTGCCCCGCCAACGGAATGCCGAGCAGCCAGAGGAATGGAACATCGGGAAGCAGTCGAATGGCCCGCGTATACGCGGCCGTTGCCTCGGGCAGTTTCTTGAGCTGAAGCTCGAGCGCCATCAGGTTCGAATGCGCCGGCACGTAGAGCGAGTCTACGGCCAGCGCGCGCTCAAGTAGAGGTTCGGCTTGTTGATACTGGTACAGGCCTCGGTACACCAGCGACAGGTCGTTGAGCGCTTCCCGCTCGTTGGGGTATTTCCCGAGGACCGCCTCGAAGGCACTAATCGCCTTGCGAGGGTCGTATTTGAAGACCGCGTAGTAATTAGCGAGGGTGAAGTTTCGCTCCCGGTCGGTCAGCCTGTCCTTCCGCGCGACCGCGGCGGAGTATCCTCGCATCGCTCGGTCCATCTGGCCAGTGTTCAGGGCGTACAAGCCGAGCGTTCGATAGGCCATCGCAAACCCCGTATCGACCGCAACGGCTTCATCGAGCAGGCTGATCGCCTTGAGCCATTCGCCTTCGTGGTCGCCGGCGCGCACCGCCCTGGTGTACAGTCGCAGCGCCGCCAGTGAGGTGGTAGTGACCCGCTCGAGCGGCTGCTCGCGCCCGATCGACGTGAGCGATTCACCAATCCTCGCCCTGAGCTCCCCCGAAAGCCGGTCCACCGCCGCGATCAGAGCGGTCGAGTCCGGCGCGGTCTCGCGATGCGCGGTGAGTACCTCCCCGCTGGCTGCCGAGATGAGTTGGGCCGACAGAACGAACTGGGAGCCTGCCCTCGCGATCTCTCCCGTCACCACGGCCTTCACGCCTTCTCGGACGCCGACTTCTCGCGCGAGAGCCGGATCCAACCGCGCCGTCGCCGGGCGCTGCATGCGGCGGAGCACCTCCGCCACTTGTCCAGAGGGCATGAGAGTGACCGTTGGCGATTGCACGAGGTCGATCCGAAAGATCTCCGTCATGACGCCGCCGAGGCTGGTGTCGACCTGCCGGGTCCCGAAGTCGGCCAGGAGCAGGCGTTCGCGCTCCCGGAGCGTTCCCGCGGCGAGGAGTGTCCCCGGCGCCCAAGTCCCCGGTTTTCGCAGCGCCAGATACAGCGTTGCCGCCAGGCCCGCGGCTACAAGGACTGCGATCGACAGCGCTCGCCGCGCGGAGATCGCGCGCCGGCGGCTGGACGGGTGACGCCTCGCGGTGACTTCGTCGGCCGCGTCCGGGGGGCCGGCAAGCGCCTGGGCGAAATCGGCTGCCGTAGGGAAGCGGTCCGCGGGCACCGAGGCCAGGGCCGTGGCCACGGCCGAGTCGACCCACGCCGGAACGGTAGGACGCAGCTGGCGCAGCGGCAGCACCGGCTGGACGAACCGCTTGGCAATCACAGCCTGCGGTGTGGGTCCGGTGAAGGGTGGTTCGCCAGCCAGCATCTCGTAGATCACGCACCCGAGCGCGTAGACATCGCTCCGGCCATCCAACCGGCCACTTGCGGTCGCCTGCTCGGGCGACATATAGGCCGGAGTGCCCAGCGCTATGCCGGTCTCCGTCAATCGCTCGCCGGCGATTTCACCGATAACCCGGGCTACGCCAAAGTCCGCCACGAGGGCATGGTCGCCTGACAGCATGATGTTCTCGGGCTTGATGTCGCGATGGATCACGCCCTGCTGGTGGGCGTACTCCAGGGCATCGGCGACCTCGCGTCCGATCCGCAGCGCCGCCTCGAGGGGCATCTGGATCTCGCGCTGGAGCCGCTCGCGAAGCGATTCTCCTTCCACATACGGCATCGAGTACCACAGCTGTCCTGTGGCCTCCCCGGAGTCGAGCACGGGGACGAGGTGGGGGTGTTGCAGGCGAGCGGTGAGACGGATCTCTTGCAGGAACCGGTTGGGGCCGATCGTGGCCGCGAGCTCCGGATGGAGCAGCTTGAGCGCTACAGCCCTATCGTGGCGGATGTCACGGGCCAGGTAGACCGTGGCCATGCCGCCGCGGCCGAGCTCGCGCTCGAAAGCGTAGCGGTCGCGCAGGGAGTCAGCGAACTGCTGGGGTGGGAGCATCGGCCGACTGAGTGGAGTGTCCCAATGTGGCACCCCTTCGAATCTTCCGCCAGCGGGCTTCCGCAGCTCAGCTAGATGCGACGTGTCGGACCGGGAAGGCGAAGTGACAGGCGCAAATGACAGACTCAAATGTAAGGGTCTGCGCCCCTCAGGGCAGCTCGCCGAAGTCCAGGCTGATTCCCAGGCGCGCACTCATTGGTGGCTGAAACACTTCGGGCCTATTGTACACGGGATTCACTACCGCCTGAGCGCCATTCTCGTCTAGTCCGATGAAGTGCACATCATCCCGGCGAACGACCGTCCGGGCGTTGCCCAGGTGAAACAGATCTAGGTGCAGCTTCGGCCTGATCCCACCATGACTCCAAGAGTGCAGCGCATAGGTCACGCGCAGGTTGGCGTCGAAGACGGACGATGTGCGCCCCGCTGATCCACGCTCCCTGAGAAACACGTAGAATGGACCGCCGATCGGGGTTGCACCGAGTTCGTTTCGGGGCATGCCGCTCGCCCAGGAGATGGCGGTCCCAACGGTGATTCCCGGGAACCGGTAGGCGGCAGAGAACTTCACCACGTGTGTCCGATCGTTGGGCAGCAGACCGGCGCTATTCGGGTATTGCGCTGGGAAGTCGAACAAACTGGAGGTATTGGGAAACGCAACCTGCTGCTGGAAATCGTAGAGGCCCTCGTAGTTACCCCATGACCGGGACAGAACGTAGGAGACCAGAAAGTCGAAGCGGTGGCCTCGCGGCTTCTCCAGCGTCAATACAAGCGCGCTATATCTCCGCCTTGCCTGCGGAGTGAAGGCAAGGTTTCCCCGCCCCGGGTTCCCGAGGTGATAAGCTCCATCGTCTGGATTGAAGGCGTCATCGACTGCCCAGCGCAGCCGCCGGAATACCCCCCGCACGCCTCCGCGAAGCTGCCGTCCGATGGTCCCCTCGTAGCCCAGCGTGAGCTCGTCGTACTGCTGGCCTTGCAGGTCATGCCGGGGCTCGGCTTGAGGCCCGAAGATCGAGAGGGCGGTGTCTCCCCCTGAGGGATCCAGCCGTGGGTCGTGGTCGAACTGCAATACGACAAACTGGGTCACGTCATTGTAATACAGCCACGGGAGGTTAAGCGGGATCTGCTCGTAGAAGCGTCCGTAGGAGGCGAACACTTTGTGAGTCCCGAGGGCACCGAGCTGATAGATGGCGCCGATTCGCGGCTGCCATTGGTCGGTGATATTCTGCGCTCCTTCACCGGTGGCATCAGTGAAATACTGCCCATCCCACCGGAGACCCAGATTGAGCCTGAGCCGGCGGCTGATCTGCCAGGAGTCCTGCGCGTATATGGTCGGGATCCGATTGTGAACCGTGAGGTCAGTGGAGACGAGGACCCACTGGTATGTACTGTCGTCGAACCGATCGATGAAGCCGCCCGGCGATCCGGGCTCCCCGGAACTGTCCTGCAGATTGTCGAAGCGGTTGTCCTCGAACTCGATACCCAGCTTGGCTTCATGCGATCCCAGAGTAGCCGACAACTTGCCCCGAACCGAGCGACGCACGCTATGATTACGATAGAGGACTCCGAGGCCGCCGGACTGGACGCCGGCCTCGCCATCGTTGAAACGGGGTGCCGTCCTGCCGAACTCGGTGGGTGACTCGCCGTTGTCGTTGCGTGTGACCTGAGCCGCCCCGGCCTCCAACTCAACGCTGCGGCCCAGGCGGTGATGAATCAGGGCCGAGAGGACGACGCCGCCTTGCTTGCCGTCGAAGATGATGGGCTCCGGGTTGGCCAAGCCGTTCGCCACACTCTCCAGCGCAAGATCGCGGCGGGTTCCCGGGTCTCCGTGCATGGTAAAGCTTACGTCGGTGGCTCGGCCAGCTTGCCAGGTCAGTTTGCTCGCAAAGAGGTGCCGGGTCTTGGTTTCGTCGGGGAGCTCGATCCCCGGCAGTTCGACCGCCTGCCTCCGGAAAGTCGGGTTGTAGGCCGCGAAGAACCACAGGCGGTCGCGCAAAATGGGCCCACCGATGCTGCCGCCAAAGTCGTACTCGGAGAACTGACTCTCCTTCGCCTCCGGCACAGCGAAGCGTGGTGAAGCCGAAAGGTCGTTTCCCGTGAAGAAACCGAAAACCTGACCGCCGAAGTGGTTGCCGCCGGTATACGTGATCACGTCGATGATGCCGCCGGTAGCTCGGCCATACTCGGCCTCGTATCCGCCTGCCTTGACCTGGAGTTCCCGGACGAAGTTGTAGGGTAGGTCAGTGCTAGTAGATCCGACGAACGGATCGGTGATATTGACCCCATCGAGGAAGTACGCATTCTCCGGACCCGTGCTCCCGGCGATGTTGACCTCGTCCTGTGGCAGGAAGCTCAGGTTGGCCTGTGGGGCCAAGCTAACGATAGAGCGGAAGTTTCGGTCGGTGGGCAGGTCCTCGAACTGCTCGGAAGTGAGATTGGTAGCGGTGGCGGCGCTGGTCATGTCCACCAGTGGCCGGTCGGCCACCACCACGATCTCGCCCAGCTCCAGCGTCTTCGTTTCGAGACGCAATTCGCCGAGAGAGGTGGTGCGGCCCAGTTGCACCGTGACACTGTCCACCGCGACTGGCCGGTAGCCCACCAGTGAGAGGCGCACCTGGTAGATCCCGATGGGCAGACCCTGCAGCCTGAATGATCCACGCGCATCGGTAGCCGCGTGCCGGAAGGCAGGAAGGCTCGGCCCTCGGACTTCAATCCGAACCCCCTGCGCGGGGTCCTCCCCCGCCAGTACCCTACCGATGATCCGACCTGACTCCTCCTGGGCCCGGGCACTGACGATGGGAGTGAGCGTCAGCGCGAGAGCGAAATAGGACGCGACTCGACCGATCATGGCGACCTCCTGACAACGCCGTTCTCGCTTGTTTTTCTTGAGGCTGCAGCCGGCCGCGGTTATAGGCCCAGACGTCAGAGGCGTCCAACGTGTCAGCTCCGAGCCGGCGAGTGGGAGCTCGAGGCATTGCTGTCCTACGTCACGGCTGTGCAGCGACGGAGAGTCGGTCAGGACCCACCTCGCCGGCGGAGGCATTTGCCGCCACGAACGGGATGGTCAGGAATGCAGGGATGCGCGTCAGGCTCCGGACATGCGTGGCCATGGTCACCTCCTGGCAGGGGTCACTCACCGGCCCTGTAGGTTGCCCGCGGTCTCCCCCTTTCACAAGCGTGCCCCCCCCCGACATGGTCAGGCCGGTGAGCGTGCTGGGCCATCATAGTGTGCCCGACGCTTGACAGCCGGCAGTCCCGTTCCTCTTATGTTCTCTTTGTAGACTCATCATCACCCACCACGCCACACGTCCGCCGCGGACACGCCTCGCCATGGACACTGCCACAATCCTTCATGCGGACCTGGACGCGTTCTACGCCTCGGTCGAACAGATGCTCGATCCGTCCCTCAAGGGAAAGCCGATCGCGGTAGGGGGCGGCGTGGTACTCGCGGCGTCTTATGAAGCGAAGGCCTTCGGCGTCCACGGCGGCATGCCGGGTCGGCGGGCGCGAGCGCTTTGCCCCGACCTGGTCTTCGTCGGCGGCCACTTCAAGGAGTACCAACGGCTCGGCGACGCCGCGATCGGGGTACTGGGCGACTTCACGCCGCTGGTCGAGCGGATCTCGATCGACGAGGCCTTCGCCGACGTCGCAGGCTGCACGCACCTCTTCGGCACACCGGCCGAGATCGCCGCAGCGATCCGCCGACGGGTGCGCGACGAACTGGCCCTTCCCATCTCCGTCGGCGTTGCCAGCACCAAACACCTCGCCAAGATCGCCTCGCAGGTGGCCAAGCCGGACGGGCTGGTTGTCGTCGACCCGGGGACCGAGCTTGCCTTCCTCCATGATTTGCCGGTGGAGATGATGTGGGGCGTCGGCCCGGCGACCAGGGCGCGACTCGCCGAAAGCGGCATCGCCACCATCGGCGACCTGGCGAGGAGCTCTCCAGGCGCGATCGCTGGGCTGCTCGGCCGTGCCGCGGGCGAGAGGCTGGCCGCCCTGGCCTGGAACCGCGATCCTCGCGCCATCCGGACCCATGTCCGCACCCACTCGGTTGGAGCGCAATCGGCGCTCGGCCGAAGGACCGTCGAGGACCCCATCATCCGCCCGGCGCTCCGCCACCTCGCCGACCGGGTCGGCTCGCGCCTGCGGGCGAAGGGCAAGAGCGGGCGGACCGTGACGGTGCGGGTGCGCTTCGGCGACCTCCGATCGGTTACCCACGCCGTGACGCTGCCGCAACCCGTCGCCGCGACTGCAATCCTCGCGGAGATCGCCGAGGACCTGGTGCGAGCCGTCCTCAGGAGCCATGCCGAAGAACGCACGATCTCTCTGCTGGCCATCTCGGTATCGCATATCGAGGAGCAGCCGATTGTGCAGCTCGATCTGCCGCTGGGCCTCGCGGACGAGGCGCGACGCCCGGGCGCTAGGAGAGGGATCGCGCACTTCCTCGCGGACCGCGCCATCGACGCCATCCGTGACCGTTTCGGGTGGGAATCCGTCGGCTACGCCTCGGTCGCGCTCGACGGCCGCCGGTCCGTTCCCGACGCCTTCCGCGAGTTAGCGGAGCGGCAGTTGTAGGGGACTACGGGACAGCACAATTGGGTGGTAGCACTGTTGAAGCGTCCCCGTATACGGCTTGATCGGTCTTGCGGCGCCGGACAAGGCACAAATCAGCGAACCGAGACGGTCCCGGTGCTTGGAGGTTACCCTGGGTGCGGTGTGCCGAGGTACGGGAACCTCTGGAGCAGATCGGTGTGAGGGTGAAGCCCGTCGGGCGGAATCTCCCCCTTGGAGATGAAGGCCAGGCGATGGGCTACGACGTGGTCGGTCAAAACGCGACCGTTCGGATACCAGGCTGGTTGAGAGGGATTGTAACTCATCATATCAGGCAGGAGCTTCTCGGCGTCGATCGCGGCGATGGCTTCTTCCCTGGCGTAATTCCCGGTGTGGCCCAGCACATGAACGAACTGATCGAGGAAGCGCTCCCGGTCGTGAACCGGCTCGGTCCGATTGTACTTCTGTTTGGTCTCGTCCGTGTTGAAGAAGCTCGCAATACCGCCACACTCAAATCCATGCGCTGGACCCCGCCCTCATCGCCTGCCTCCTGAGGATTGAGATTGGCCGCCAAACACCGTATTCCACCAGCCGTAGATGCTCCGCCGCGACAGGTTCCTTCGCGTGTTAGGCAGCGCACAATTCAATCACTCCCAATGTCACGTCTCGGCGCGACCTAAGGCTGAACCCTCCTCGTGGCGCTTTCATGAAACGTGTACGGGCCCTCGGGACACGTTACGGTCGAATTCGTCGAGTGCAGTAAGCCATTCGGGTTATCCTTCCATAGCCACACATGTAGGTCCCAGTGGTGTAGCTCGGCGGGCAGCACGGGCGCGTGTCCTTCCATCGGGCCATCGAGCTTCGTGCCGAAGATCATGGGTGCTTCCTTCGAGATGGCGGTCGGGACGAACCACTCGGCTGCGACAAGCCGCAGCCGATTGCCAACCGGCTCGTAGATCAGCACCTGTGGCTTGAGCGAGTCCAGCGTCGGGCCGATCAGCGCGGGTTTGAGAAAGTGTACCCCCATTCCACCTGGCTTGTAAGGCATCTGGCCCGGCCCTCCACCGCCTTTTGGATAGTCCACGCAACCAAGCGTCGAGAAGTATCCGTCGCGAACGGCGGCGATGGGGTCCTGGTACTTCTCGAGCGCAGCCCGCGTAGCCGTGAGGTTTGCCGACAGTGTTGGCCGGCCCGTCTCCACCTGCGCGTTCGCGGCGTTCGTCGCGACGATCATTCCGGCCAGAGCGACTAGTGCCAGCTTGAAAGCCCGCAGGTGGGTTCGCCTGTGCATCTGGCGCATGGGCGCCTCCAGGTGTGAGGGAAGGTGATGAACGTACTTGCGGGCGGTTCGCCGGCCATTTTCCTTGAGGCCCCTGGGCTACCGCACTCCCAGCTGCGCTACCCAGATATCGCTTTCGTTGGCTCCCATGGTGAAATAGAACGTCCGGCCGTCGGTCGTGAAGCCATACCGCGTGGGCTGCCGAGTGGGGTCATCGAATCGGGCCAGGATCCGGGATGGGCCACCCGTCGCCGGCACTGCCCGGATCGATGAGCCCTCTGGACCCTTGCTGATGTAGTCAACAGTCTTGCCATCGGACGACCACGCGGCGTAGAAGGCTTCCTCGCCCGACGGGGCATTCGGCACCAGCAGGCGCGATGTGCCCGCGGGTGACATGACCCGCAGGCCCTCAGCGCTGTGAAACGCGATCAGGTCCTCGGTCGGTGACCAGTGAGCGAAATCCCCGGGAACGGGGATAGTCCGTATCGCGCCCCCATCCAACGGTACGAGGGTGAACGTCGAGGCGGAAAGGAACGTCGAGCCGGACGCGAGTCCCTCGTCGGCCGGGATGACCTCGCCGAGCAGGTCACGCCCGGACCGCGACCAGGTCGGGTCGAGCTCGTGGGCCGGGCTGCTGGTGCGTTGGACCACCCCGGAGCCGTCGGCCGCCATCGTGTACAGATCCCGGTTGCCGGCGCGCGTGGAGTGAAAGGCGATCTGGTGCCCGTCCGGCGACCAGGCGGGGCTGAACGCGCCGGCCGAATCGGTCGTCAGCTGGATCGCTTCTCCCCCCGCTGCCGGCATCTTGTAAATCTGCCAGCTGCCGCTCCGGTCCGAGTTGAATACCAGCCACCGTCCATCCCGGGTGACATCGACGGCCTCGATCGTCTGGTCGCCCGTCGTCACCGGCCGAGCGCCGGTGATCGGCACGGCCTTCGCGGTCGGAACTGGTATGGACCAGATGTTCGAGACGACGTGAAAGCGGGCGTACGCGAGTCGTCGCCCGTTGGCGGAGAGGCTGATGGTGTGGGCGTCGGCCCCGGTGGTGAGGCGCTCTGCCTCGCCAACCGGCGCGCCCGCTGCATCGAGATGCACGCGGTAGACGTCTCGGCTGCCACCCCGATCCGAGACCCAGAACAAGTGCCGCCCATCCGGCGCCCACTGCGGGCTTTCATTGAGATGCTGATCGGCGGTCACTCGAACGGGCTTGCCGCTCAAGGGCAGTACCCAGATGGATGAGACCGCCTCATTCCCGAAGTAGACACTGCCAAAGACGAAGGTCGGATTTTCTGCTACACCCGCGAGCCTGGTGCCATCGGGGGACCAGGTCAGGGAGTGCACGTCGCGCACGCCGGTAAGGTGCGTAGCCGCACCTCCCTCGACGGGCACCACCGTGACGTCACGACCGATGCCTGTGCTGTAGGCGATGCGCCGCCCGTCCGGCGACCAGGCAAAGCCAGCGAGCCGGGTGAACGCGCTTGTGGTCGACTCGGCCGCCTGCGGCTCGAGGCGCACCACCAGCCGTGGTTGCCCGCCGAGCGCCGGCACCACCGCGATGCCGGCATTGCCCTGATAAGCGATCTGCGAGCCGTCAGGTGACCACCGAGGCCAGCGATAGCCCTGGGACGAGTCGGAGGTGAGCGGAATGGTGCGCCCGCCACCCACCTGGCGCACGAAGATCTGCATCCGGCTTGGCGGACCCGCGGCGTACGCGACCAGGGCTCCGTCGGGCGAGAGCGCAGGATCGACCTCGAGCCCTGGATCACGCGTGACTTGCACGGTCTGCCCGATGGTGAGGGCGGAGTCGGCGTGACCGACGCGCCGGGTAAGAAGTACAGCCGCGAGGATCCCGATGGCGACGAGGCCGGCGATCGTCATCCGCCGCGGCGAGCCCTTCGAAGTCGCTGACGGCGCAAGTGATTGCTGGGCCGATAGCGCCTCGGCAAACTGGCCGACCGGGTTGAACCGGTCGGCCGGGTTCTTGGCCAACGCCCGCTCCAGGGCCGCCACTACCATGCCCGGCACCGCCGGCCGGAGCTGGGTGATTGGAAGCGGGGTCGCGGTGATGTGCTGGCGCGCGACGCTCTCCATGGTAGAACCCGAGAACGGCGGCTGGCCTGCCAGCATCTCGTAGAGGACGCAGCCGAGGGCGTAGAGATCGCTTCGCCCGTCCAAGTCGCGTCCTCCCGCGGCCTGCTCAGGGCTCATGTACGCCGGCGTCCCGAGCGCGAGTCCCGTATCGGTGAGTCTGTCCGCCCCGGCACTGTCTGCCGCTCGCGCGATGCCGAAATCCGCCACCAGCGCGTGGCCGCTCTCCAGCAGGATGTTCTCCGGCTTGATGTCGCGGTGGATCACCCCGTGCCCGTGCGCGTAACTCAGGGCGTCCGCCACCTCGCGCGCAATGCGCAGCGCCTCGTCGACGGGAAGTTGCTTCTCGCGCTTCAGGCGGTCACGCAACGATTCCCCGTCGACGAAGGGCATGACGTAATACAGGAGAGTACCGGATGGGTCCGGGACCCGCCCCGAATCGTACAACGGGAGGATATGAGGATGGTGCAGGTTGGCGGTGGTCGCGATCTCGCGCAGGAAGCGCTCCGGGCCGAGCGTGTAGACCAGCTCGGGGCGGAGCACCTTTACGGCTACCCTGCGCTCGTGCTTGAGGTCATGTGCGAGATAGACCGTGGCCATCCCGCCCGCGCCAAGCACGCGGTCAATTCGATAGCGTTCGGCGAGGGCGCCCTGCAGTCGGGCCTGGATGTCGGACACGTTGGTCGCTGGAGGGAGACTGCCCAAACTTGATTCGGCGGGGGCTTATTCGCCAGTCAGGCAGTCCTGAACGGGTCTCTTGGGGATTCGGGCAAACTCCGACATTTGAGTGAGTAAAGTACGGCAAAGTCCAGCATCCGCCCCCGCACATTTTTGGCGAAAGCGCCATCCTTCATCGCTGCTTCGTGGCGCCGTTGTGAAGACGGTGCTCAGCGCCACAACCGGTGGTGAGCTAACGCTTCCCCAGCGCCGCGCCTCCGCCGCGGCTCACCTCCCAAGATGCGCCAGTGCTCGGCGGATCGCCGTGGTATCGCCGTGCAGGGTATCCAGCCGGTCTAGCACGTGCTGCAGCCCGGCGCGCAGGGCCTCCAGCTCCACCGCGGCGATCTCGGGTTGCAGGGTGATGCGATGGCCGGTCTGCTGCAGCGCCACCAGCGAGTCCGGCGGCCAGTCCGCGGGCCAGAGCCCCTCGAGGATGTGAATGGCGCCCTCGAGCCGCGAGAGTGTAGAGGGCACGCCGTCGAGCAGCGAGTCATTGCGGCCGACCGGCAGCTCTACGTCGAGGGTGGAGGCCGTACGGATGTCGGCCTCCGGCACATGGATCACGATACTCGCCGCGTTGCCGTCGTAGCTCCAGCCAGGGGCGCGCGGCACCGGCTCGGCATCGGGCCCGCCGGCCGGGGTCGCGATGGCAAGCTGCTGGGCCGCCGCGTCCGCCCCCTGCTCGCCGCCCGCGTAGCGGATTTCCGCTCCGTTCCACAGGACCCGCCGCGGCGGCCAGCTGCCCACCATCTGGATTACATAGCCGCGCCCCGCGGGGAGCCCCTCGAAGTCGCCGGTGGTTGGCCCGATGTGCAGGTGCACCGTGCCGTCGGCGTCACGCCGCTGGCTCACCGGCGTCCACGCGGATTTCCCCCTCTGATAGCCCAGGTCATCACCGGCGTCCTGGTAGACACGGGTGTCCCCCGAGTCGCCTGGGAAAACGGTGAGGGCGAGGAGGTCTTTCGGCTGCGCGTCGCTGCGGAGCGCCGTGGTCGCCATCGGGACGATGGCGCCGGCCCGGACGTACACCGGTACCTCGTCCAGCGCGAACGCGCGGGTGACCACCGCGGGCCCGTGGAGGCGCGTGCCGGTGAACCACTCGTACCAGTCCCCCGGCGGCAGCCACAGGCGCTGGTGCGCGAGCAGCGTGTCGGGTGACATCGGCGCGGTGATCGGCCGCACGATCATGTCGGGGCCGAAGCCGTACTCGTCCGCGAAGTCGTAGGCCGCGCTGTCGGCCGGCCAATCGTAGTACAGCGGATGCACGAGGGCCACGCCCGTATCGTACGCATGCCGCGCCGCGGTGTAGATGTACGGAATCATGGCGTAGCGCAGCATGAATGCTTGACGCATTACCCGGAAATACTCCGTGGGATATGCCCAGATGCGGCGCTCGGCGGCAGGATTCTTCGTGGTATGCGTGCGCAGGATCGGGCTGAAGATACCGAACTGGATCCAGCGCGTGTACAGCTCGGGCGAGACCTCTCCGTTCAGGTGCCCGCCGATGTCGTGGCTCCAGTAGCCGAAGCCCACGTTCGCGGCGGTGGCCGTGAAATACGGCTCGAAGGCGAGCGCGTCCCACGTGGAGAAAGCGTCGCCGGAGAAGCCGATCTGGAAGCGGTGGTTGCCCAGCCCGCCCCAGCGGTGGAAGATCAGTGGACGCGCCTTGCCCTCCGCCTGCATGTGCGTGAAGAAGAGGTAATTGATCCACCAGGTCGGGTTGAGCCCAGCCACGGTAGTCGTGTCCCACTGCTGCCAGTCGAGCCACCAGAAATCCACGCCCTGCCGCTCGAGTGGAGCGATAATGTCCTTGAAGTAGGCCTCGGCGAAGCGCTTGTCCGTCGGCCGGAAGGGGACGTACCGCTTGGTGGCGGGATCGATCCCCATGTCCCGCGCCATCTCGGGGTAATGCGTCTCCCACGGCTGGATGCCGCCGGCGGGATGCAGGTTGAGGGGCGTGCGCAGGCCCTGCCGCGCCGTCCAGTCGAGGAACCCTTCCGGATCCGGGAAATAGGCGGAGTTCCACGAGTACCCGGTCCACCCCTTGGCTTGTCCCGCCTGGTCCTTGGGCGCGTTCTCCCAGCGTAGCTCGAACGTGTTGTGCCAGTCCATGTCCATGACGAGCACATCGAGCGGCACGTCGAACCTGTCGAACTGGCGGACGAGGTCCGTGAACTCCTGGTCGGTGTAGGCCCAGTAGCGCGACCACCAGGCGCCGAACGCGAAACGTGGCGGCATCGGCACGCGACCGGCCACCTTGATGAAGTCGGCCAGCCCGCCCTTGTAGTCGTGGCCGTAGCCGAAGAAATAGAAGTCCTGGCGCTCGCCCGCGGGCCGCGCCACGACCCAGGGCCAGGCACTCTGGTCGAACAGGGGGCGCTGGCTGTCGTCCAGCACGGTCCAGCCCGCGCGCGACAGCAGGCCGGGCTCCAGGGGGACGGGACCCTTGGCACCGTCCAGCGTGCGCGTCGTGCCCTTGAGGTTGGCACTGTCCGACTCGCTCGGGCGCCAGACGACGTCGCGCCCGTCCACGCGCAACCGCACGTCGAGGTTGCCGGGACGGAAGCGCCCGCTGCCGCGCCTGTAGCGCAGCGTGAGGTCGTCGGTCTGAACCGTGAGCCAGCTGCCGGCGCGGCGCACGGTATGGGGTGGGACGGCGAGGCGCCGTTGGATGAAGACGAGCGACGCCCGGTTCTCGAAGTGTCCGTCCGCGCTCCACTCCATCCGTACCAGCCGCGGCGTGAGCAGGGTGAAGCGCGCGTGGCCCTCGACGACCGTAGCCGCCGGGTCGGCCACCGGATCAGCCGTGGTGACCCGTGGCGCCGTCAGGGCAGCCGGGATTTGCGCCCGCGACGGCGTCTGGACCGCCGCGCGCGTGGCGGCTGGCGTCATGAGCGCGAGGGCACCAAGGGTGAGCAGCGCCAACGTACGCATGCCGCGACCTCCTGTGCTACTTGGCCGGCGGCGCTCCGTCGTTGCGCACGATCTTGTCGCCCTTCATGACGAAACTGACTCGCCGCACTGCAGTGATGTCCGCCCTCGGGTCGGATCGGTGAGGCCCGCGAGGCGTCGCCCGGTCACGCGAACTGCGAGGCGATGGAGCGGCGCGAATGGATGCCGAGCTTCGCGAAAATATTCTCGACATGATGCCGCACGGTGTGCGGGCTCACGTCGAGCTGATCGGCGATCTCCCGGTTCGTCGCTCGGCGTGCGAGCAGACGCGTGATCTGCGCCTCACGCCTGGTCAGCCCGAACCGTCCGAGTGTCAGCTCCGCCGCGACCTCGCGGTCACCCGCGAGACGCATGGTGACTCCCACCTTGAGCGCGGGGAGCAACAGTCGGAGCAGCGCTCCCGCTGCATGTCTTGGGCTTGCCCGACGCGAACGAACGGACGTCTCGGCGTTGCTGTACGAGATGCACAACGCGGTGTGTCCGTCGGCGACGGGCCAGTCGATGTTTTCGCTGTCGTATATCCGGCCGGGCGTGAGGACCTCGCCGAGGAAGGCCGAGCGCCGTAGTGCCGCCGGCTGCCCAGCGGCCGCCCGCCAGAATGCACGGAGCCGACTCCACACCTCAGCGCTCGACCGCAACCTCTCGCGCTCCGCCTTCTGAAGCCAAGGATCCGGCGGCAGGTCCGGCAGCCTGCCGAAGAGCACCTGAATCGCACGCTGCGGCCTTGCCGCAACGTTCATGGAATGGACGTGCATCGGCACGCCGGCGCGGGGGAAACCGAACACGACGTGATCGCCATCGAGCAGTTCGGCGACTGACGACTCGACGGCGAGACACCAGTCGTCGCAGCGCTGGTGCGCGAGCGGCGACAGGATCGTGGTCAGCGTACGATCGAGCCGCTCGAGATCCACTTGTCGCATCGCCAGGCCCATGGCGGAGGCCCTCCGCGTATAGGACGGTTCGTCCGATCCCAATGTATCGCGGGCCGTACATCATCTCAATGCCGATGCGCCACGCCGCGGGCATCGGTCGCGGTAATCCAGCGCGGCGATCCAGTACGGCACTCCGAAGCGGAGGGACTGATGAAGCACCACACGATCGTCGGCGGAGGAGGCACTCGGCTCCACCTCGTCGAAGCGGGAGACCCACGCGGTCCACCGATCCTGTTTCTCCACGGCTGCTCCCAGAGCTGGCTCACCTGGGACCGGCAGATGCGCTCCGAGCTGGCCCAGCGGTACCGCCTCATCGCAATGGACCTGCGTGGCCACGGCTCGTCGGAGCGGCCGCGCGACGGCTACGATGACTCGAGGCTGTGGGCGGCCGACGTCGACGCCGCCATCCGCGAGCTGGAACTCGACCGACCGATACTTTGCGGCTGGTCATACGGGCCGCTCGTCATCCTCGACTACATCCGGCACTACGGCGAGGAGCGGATCGGCGGGATTCATCTCGTGGCCGCCGTCACCAAGCTCGGCAGCGCAGCGGCCGCGGCGGTGCTCTCGGCTGAGTTCCTTGCCCTCCTGCCCGGGCTCTTCTCGAGTGACATGGGCGAGGGCGTGCGCGGCCTCGAGTCTCTGCTGCACCTGTGCTTCGTCCGCGAGCCGGAAGCGTCGGATCTGTACACGATGCTGGGCTTCGGCGTATCCGTGCCACCGTTCGTCCGTCAGGCGCTGCTGACGCGCGTGGTCGACAACGACGACCTCCTGCCGACCGTCGTGAAGCCCGTATTGATCACGCATGGCGCGCTCGACGCGGTCGTCAAACTGGATGTCGTCGCGCAACACCGCGCGGGGCTGCCGCACGCGCAGGTTGACGTCATGCCGGACGCGGGTCATGCCGCGTTCTGGGACGCTGCCGCACCATTCAACCAGCGCCTCGGTGCATTCCGTGAAGAGGTTGCGAGGAGCGGCGCGTCCTCCGTGGCGGGCGGGGGCGCTGCCTAACGGATACGCACGCAGGGCCCGCGCGGCGCTCGCAGGTGAGCGCCGTCGGGAAACGTCTTCCCTCGGCGCGTACGACTGGCGGCCGGCGATGCAGCAAGTCACTGCGCCGACGCTGATCATTCACGGGGGCCGGGAAGTGAGCCCAATGGAATACGCCCGGGAGTGGGCGGCCACGATGCCGAACGGGCGGCTGCTGATCATGCGAGGGCTGGGCCATTTCCTCTATGTCGAAGATCCGGCGCGGTTCTTCAGCGCGATCGACGCCTTTATCGCGGGAGGCTGGCCGATGGGAACGAGCAGCAGGTAGCGGAGGGATCGCACCGCTTGAACGCGGTGTATTTTCCTCCTGACCGATCTGCTTCTCGACCGGCTCAAGGCGAGCACGCCTGGGCCGCGGGATTGCCAGAGGAGGAAGCGCTGGGTGATGCTTGTCATTCCGGCCGCCGCGAACTCATCCTTCCTTGAGGATCTATGAAGACTGCCCGCTTGAACCGGCTCTTTCATCGGACATCCAGACGCTGTTTCGATGTGGCCATCGACCACGGCTTTTTCAATGAGTATGCCTTCCTGGCCGGAATCGAGAATCTCGAGGGTGCGATTGCCACGCTGGTTGCGGCGGGGCCGGACGCAATCCAGCTCACGGTCGGGCAGGCGCCGCTGCTCCAGGCGCTGCCCGGGCGTGAAAAGCCGGCGCTCGTCCTCCGCACCGACGTGGCCAACGTGTACGGCACGGCGCTGCCTCGGCGGCTCTTCAGCCGCATGATCCATGAACCGGTGGAGCAGGCGTTACGCGTCGATGCCGCGTGCGTAGTCGTGAATCTGTTCGCGATTCCGAACGAGCCGGAGGTGGCCGACCAATGCATCGAGAACATTCTCCGGATCAAGCCGGACTGTGACCGGTTCGGCATGCCGCTGATGATAGAGCCGCTAGTCTTCCGGCCCAACGAGCAGGCGGGCGGCTACATGGTGGACGGCGATAGGCGCAAGATCCTGCCCCTGGTCCGCCAGGCTGTCGAGTTGGGCGCCGATATCATCAAGGCGGATCCCACCGATGACGTGACCGAGTACCACCAGGTCATCGAGATGGCCGGCCGCATTCCGGTGCTGGTGCGGGGCGGCGGCAAGGCGCCGGACCAGGAAATCCTCCAGCGCACAGAGGCGCTCATCCAGCAGGGCGCGGCCGGCATCGTGTATGGCCGCAACGTGATTCAGCATCAGCATCCCGCGGGCATGACGCGGGCGCTTCTGGCTATCGTGCATGAGGGGGCGACGGCGGCACAGGCAGCGGCATTCCTGCAGGAGCGCCATCAGTGACCCGGCCGGTCCGGGTCGGCATCATTGGTGGCGGCTTGATGGGCCGCGAAGTGGCCAGCGCGTTGAGCCGCTGGTTTGTCCTGGACCAGTACCCGGTGCCGGCCGAGCTGGTCGCGGTCTGCGACGTGGCCGAGAAGCAGCGGGAGTGGTTTCGTCAGGTGCACGGCGTGCAGCTCATCACGGAGGATCACGGGGCACTCCTCGACCGCGGCGACATCGACGTGGTCTACGTGGCGGTGCCGCACCACCTGCACGAGGCGATCTACCTCGATGTCCTGCGGTCGGGCAAAGACCTGCTGGCGGAGAAGCCGTTCGGCATCGATCTCAAGGCAGCGCGCACCGTGCGCGAGGCGGCTCAGCGGTCGGGTCGCTTCGTGCGCTGCAGCTCGGAGTTCCCCTATTTCCCGGGCGCGCAGCGCGCCTATCAGCTGGCGAGCGCGGGCGGGCTCGGCAAGCTCCTGGAGATTCGCGCCGGCTTTCACCACAGCAGCGACCTGGATCCGACCAAGCCGGCCAACTGGAAGCGGCAGGTGCTCACCTGCGGGGCCATCGGGGTGATGGGGGATCTGGGCATACACGCGGTGCACATCCCCTTCCGGCTCGGCTGGTACCCACGGCGGGTCTACGCCCAATTGCAGAAGATTTACCACGAGCGTCCCGACGGCAAAGGCGGCATGGCGCCGTGCGACACCTGGGATAACGCCCTGTTGCACACCGATGTGGTGATCGACGGGGCCGAGGTACCAATGCGGCTAGAGCTCAAGCGCCTCGCGCCGGGGGAGACCAACACCTGGTTCCTCGAGGTCCTCGGAACGGATGGGGGCGTCAAGTACAGCACCAAGGCCCCCAAGACCCTCTGGACCTTCCAGCGCGGCAGAGAGCAGAGCTGGCAACGCACCGACCTCGGCTTTCACGGGGTGTTCCCGACGATCACGGGCGGGATCTTCGAGCCCGGGTTCCCCGATTGCATTCTCCAGATGTGGGCGGCCTTCATGGCCGAGCGGGGCGGAGTCCTCCGCGAACGCTTCGGCTGCGTGACGCCGGAGGAGGCGGTGCGGAGCCATGAGCTGTTCGCGGCTGCCCTGCAGTCCCACGCCGAGAAGCGGGCCGTCGAGGTGCCTGACCCATGAAACGCAGCGACATCAACCGTCTGATCCGGGCCGCCGAGCAGTGCTACCGCGCGCACGGTTGGGCCCTCCCGCCCAAGCCGCGCTGGGATGTGAGCGACTTTGGGCTTGGGGCATGGCGGGAGTTCGGCCTGGTTCTCGTGAACCTGGCCGAGGAGCCTGAGTACTGCGAGAAGCTGATGTACGCGCAGCGTGGAATGACGACGCCGGCGCACTGCCACCGACGGAAGAAGGAGGACATCATCTGCCGCTGGGGCCGACTCGCGGTACGGGCGTGGGCGGGCCCGCCCGACCAGGTCGGGCAACAGAGGTTCACGCTACCGGTGAATCACGAACCGACCGACGTCGTATCCGGCTCAGTGATCGAGCTGGCGGCGGGCTCGCGGGTCACGCTGGTGCCCGGCGTGTATCACGAGTTTGTGCCGGTGTCGGCGGAGTGCATCATCGGGGAAGTGTCCAGTGCGAACGATGATCGGCATGATAACGTTTTTGTGGACGCCACGATCGGTCGCTTCCCGGGAATCGAGGAGGACGAACCGGCGATCGCGCCGCTCGTGAGCGAGGCTTGAGCTGCATGACATGAGCGCCCGCGCTGGCATTCTCGCGGGAGGCACCTGGATCGTCGACCGACTCAAGGTCATCGACACCTATCCTCACGAGGAGGCGCTGGCCAACATCCTGGCCGAGTCGGTCGGCAATGGGGGAAGTCCGTTCAATCTCCTGGTCGACCTGGCGAAGCTCGGCGCCGGCTTTCCGCTGGCCGGCGTCGGCCTGATCGGGGCGGACGCCGAGGGCGACTGGATTGTCGATCGCTGTCGTGCGCACGGGATCGATACCACGCAGGTGCGGGTCCAGCCTGGGGTGCCGACCTCGTACACGGATGTGATGACGGTCCGGGCGACGGGACGCCGCACCTTTTTTCACCAGCGCGGTGCGAACGCGTGGCTGGACGACACGGACTTCGATTTTGCCGCCAGTCTGGCGCGGCACTTTCACCTGGGCTATCTGCTGCTCCTCGATCGCCTCGATCAGGCGGACGCGGCGTTCGGGACGGTCGCGGCCCGGACCCTCGCGCGAGCGCAGGCCGCCGGGTGCACGACCAGCATTGATGTGGTGAGCGAGGACAGCCAGCGGTTCGAGCAGGTCGTGTGGCCAGCGCTGCCGTATGTGGACTATTGCTTCCTGAACGACTTCGAGCTGGAGCGGATCAGCGGCCTACGGCTTCGAGGTGAAATGGGACTCGACCTGAGGGCCGTTCATGCGGCCGCGGAGCGGCTCCTGGGGGCAGGTGTCCGAGCCTGGGTGGTCGTCCACTTTCCCGAAGGCGCCGCCGCAGTTGGGCGGGACGGGCGCTTCCATATTCGAGGCAGCCTGCGAGTGCCGCCGAGTCAGATCGTCAGCACGGTAGGGGCAGGCGACGCTTTTGCCGCGGGCCTGCTCCTGGCGTTGCACGACGGCGCGCCGATGGAGACGGCACTGCAATACGGGGTCTGCGTCGCGGCGTCCTGCCTGCAGGGCGCTGGCGCTTCGGATGGGATTGGCGCATTGCAGGAATGTCTCGGCCTCAAGGGACGCTTTGAAGTCCGGTCGTTGATGGAATGAACCGGAGCGCTACGCCAACGACGCACTGGCCCATGGCCCGCATTCACGGACAGGACTCATTCCTGCTTCGGTCGGGCTCGGTCGAATTGGCAATAACGGCGACGGGCGGCATGCGGGGGCCCGTGACATTTTTCCCCAACGCCGCCGTGCCGATTCAGCCGTATGCCATCGCCCCATGGGCGGAGGAGTGTATGCCCCCGGAGACGCCGCCGGTGCTCGTCACTCTTCGCGGTGACTGGTTCTGCTCGGCATTTGGCGAAAATGCCGAGCCCCACGCGGGGCAACAGCTGCCGCCGCATGGCGAAACCGCCAACGTCCGGTGGCGCGGCATCGCTCGGGACGAGACCAACGCGGGCTGCTGGCTACACCTAGGCATCGAGCTGCCTTTACAGGGTGGCCGCTGTGAGGCCATGACGGCGCTCGTGGCCGATCACTCCGTCGTGTATCAGCGGCACGATTTGCAGGGCCTGACCGGACCGATCAATCCCGGACATCACGCGACGCTCGCCTTCCCCGATATCGAGGGAGCGGGCCGGCTGTCGTTCAGCCGCCTGGTGCAGGCCCGCACCTATGTCGAGCCAACGGTGCGCCCGGAGAACAGCGGGTATTCGTGCCTGCAGCCGGACGTGGAGATCACGGACCTCCGGGCCGTGCCATGCGTCGACGGCTCAACGACCGACCTCTCCCAATACCCCGCGCGCCGCGGATTTGAGGACTTCGCGATCCTGTGCACGGATTCTACGGTGGCGCTCGGCTGGTCGGCCGTGACCTATCCGGAGCAGGGCTTTGTGTGGTTTGCCCTACGCGATCCGCAGCAGCTGGCCTCGACGTTGCTGTGGTTCTCCAATGGGGGGCGGCATTTCCCGCCGTGGAACGGCCGCCATGTCAACGTGCTAGGCGTCGAGGACATCACCGGCTTCTTTC